>CAUJGC010000627.1 GCA_963169075.1 Myxococcota bacterium | reverse complement strand
CAGCCGAGGCGGCGGAGCGCGGCCCGCGCTGGCGCGCCGACACCGTACAGGAGGCGGAGGGGGAGGCAGAGCAGCTCGTAGTCACCCGGCGCGACGTCGTCCAGCCGGAGGCCCTCCAGGAGCACCACCCAGGGTGAGGCGCCCAGGAGGAGGCGATGCACAGGGAGCGTCGGATCGTCGCCGCCCTCCACCGAGAGCGCGTCGATGCCCAGCAGGCGCAGCGCCCCGCCAGCCAGCAGGAGGTGCGCGGCGTCCACCGTCAGCGCCGCCTCCTCGCCGCGAGGGCCCTTGTCGGTCTTGAGGAGGAGGCGCTGGACCCCCGCCAGGGGGAGGTCGCGGAGCGCCTCCGCCCCCAGGCGGAGGCCGCGCCCGCGCAGCTCCACCACCCGGGCGGGGCCGCAGAGGATCTCCAGGGGGAGCTGATCGGCGGTGGCGCCGTCTTCGAAGAGGTGGCGCGGAGGATCGACGTGGGTGCCCAGGTGGGTGTGCATCCCAAGCCAGGTCGTGCTGAAGCCGTCGGCCTCCAGCGTCCCCAGGGGGCGCTGCTCCAGGGCGGGATCGCCGGGGTAGACCGGGGTGTTCGCGGAGAGCGGGCTGGATATATCGATATAGGTCATCTCAAGACGCGCTCCTGGCGTGCTCACTCGGCGGAGATCGCGCAGCGGAAGCCGACCGCGTCGTCGCGGGAGGCGGGATCTCCAAAGTAGCGGTAGGTGGTCCGGGCGCCGTTGCCTGCGAAGCTCCAGGCGCCGCCGCGCATCCCGCGGTTGGCGGCGGGGGTGGTGTTGACGGGGTCGCGCTCGGGGGAGTCGGCGTACCAGCCCTCGCTGTGGAAGTCGCGGACCCACTCCCAGACGTTGCCCGCCATGTCGAGGGCGCCCCAGGGGCTCTGGTTCTGGGGGAAGGAGCCGACCGGCGCGGTGGTCTCCCAGCCGTCCTGGGAGGCGAAGCCGGTGCGCTCCCCCCAGTTGAGCCAGGCCCCGTTCCAGGTCTGCCCCCAGGGGAACTGGCGCCCGTCGGTGCCTCGGGCGGCCTTCTCCCACTCGGCCTCGGTGGGGAGGCGCTTGCCGGCCCAGCGGCAGTAGCCCTCGGCCTCCTCCCAGGTGACGCAGACCACCGGGTGATCGGGGCGGAGGAGGTCGGGGTGGGGTGTGCCGCCCTTGACCCAGCGCCCGGTGGCGCGCTGGTAGAGCGAGCACGCCTTGACGTCCTGGCGCGGGCAGACGCCTGCGGCGACGCAGCGTCCCCACTGGGCGTTGGTGACCTCGGTGCGGTCGATGTAGAAGGCCGCGACCTCCAGGGTGCGGCGAGGAGTCTCGCGATGGAACCACTGGACATCGCAGCGCTCGGGGGCGGTGAAGGTGGCGCGGCAGGTGCGGAGCCCCTCCTGGATGTCGGCCTGGTGGGAGCCCCGGTCGTAGGGTCCGGCGGGGACCAGCACGGACTCCATGCCGTCGGGCGAGCTGGGCGGGGGGGCGACGCCGCAGGTGACGCCGCGGTAGCGTGGGCAGGCGCGGCGGCTGGCGCTGAGGTCGCGCTGGACCTGCTCGCTGAGGTCGGGAGCCTGGAGGTGTCGGGCGGTGGCGCAGGCGACCTCCAGGAGCTGCCGCCCGTCGCAGGGGGAGTACATCGCCAGGGCGCGGGCGCTGAGGAGGTGCTCCATGACGACCTCTCGCCCGCGGGGGAGCGGGGCGCAGCGTCCGGCCTGGCAGGCGAGGCCGGGGGCGCACCCGGTTCGGCAGGGCGCGCCGAGTTCGGCCTCCTGGGGCCGGGCCTGGGCGCAGCGGCGCTGGAGGCTGGCGACCTCCTCGGGGCGCACGAGGGCGCCGCACGCGCTGGCGGCGGCCTGGCACTGCTCCAGGGCGGGGGCGCAGCGCCCTTCGGCGCTGAGGTCGCGGCAGGCCTTGAGGTGGAGCTGGGCCTTGAGGGGATCGGCGCAACCGTCCTGCGCGGCGGCGGAGCGCGCGGCGAGGGGAGACAAGATCAAAAAGGCATAAATCAGACCAGATCGATAACCTGAAGACATCAACACTCTGTGCTCCCCAGGCTCATTGGTTGCTCAAGACGCAGCGGAAGCCCACGGCGTCCTCGCGGGCTGTGGGACGATCAAAGTAGCGGTAGGTGGTTCGGGCGCCGTTGCCTGCGAAGCGCCAGGAGCCGCCCCGGAGGACCCGGAAGGTGGCCGCTGTGGCGTTGCGCGGGTTGAAGGTCGGGCTCTGGGCGTAGTAGTCCTCCGCCATCCAGTCCCAGGTCCACTCCCAGACGTTGCCCGCCATGTCGAGGGTGCCGTAGGGGCTCCTCCCGAGCGGGAAGGAGCCTACAGGCGCCGAGGCGGCGAAGCCATCCTCCTGACCGTACCCCGCTGGCTCGCCCCAGTTCAACCGCCGCGCGTCCCACCCCTGCCCCCAGGGGAAGGGGCGTCCGTCGGCGCCTCGGGCGGCCTTCTCCCACTCGGCCTCGGTGGGGAGGCGCTTGCCAGCCCAGCGGCAGTAGCCCTCGGCCTCCTCCCAGGTGACGCAGACCACCGGGTGATCGGGCGCCGCCAGGTAGGGGCCGGGCGGCGCGCCGCGCCGCCAGGCGCCCGCCGCCGGATCGTAGATCTGACAGGCCGCCCGATCCGGCGCGCGGCAGGCCCCGGCGGCGACGCAGGCGTTGTAGCGGGCGTTGGTGACCTCCACCTCGTCGATGTAGAAGGCGGCGAGGGTGATGACGCGGCGCGGGCGCTCGCGGGCGAACCAGCCGGGGTTGCAGTCCGGGGGGCTGGCGTAGGTCGCGGCGCAGACCTCCATGCCGCCGCGGACGTCCTCCTCGTCGGCGCCTCGCGCGAAGGGGCCCGCCGGGACCAGCACCATGGAGGCGCCGTCGCGGCCCTGCCAGCGGGCGCCGGCCTCGGCGCTGCGCAGGCGGGCGCACCCCTCGCGCGCTGCGTCCAGGTGCGCCTCGATCAGCGGGAGCCGGGCGTCGAGCCCGGCGTCCCAGGCGCGGCGCAGCGCGCCGCGCAGGCGCTGCGCCTGGGCGCACGGCGCCTGCGGCGGCGCTGAGGCCTCCAGCAGGATCGCCAGCACCCGCTGCTCCGCGTCCTCCCCCGCCACGCACCGGCCTCCCTCGCAGCGCCAGCCCTCGCCGGGGCACGGCGAGGCCGGACAGGCGCGGCGGCAGGCGCGGAGCGCGCGCCGTCGCAGCGGCGCCTCCCGACGCCACGCCGCGTCGGGGCAGCGCGCGTCCGCCCGCAGGCAGGCCTCCCAGGCCTCGCAGCCGCGCCCCTGCCGCAGCAGCGCCTCGCAGGACGCCAGCTCCCGCTCGACCTCGGCGGCCTCGGCGCCGGCCGCCGGGGCCGAGGCCTGCGCCGCCAGGAGCCAGAGCGCGGCGCCAGCGGCGGCGCCTGCCGCACCGCGCCTCCTCGCCTCCTGCTCTCCTCGTCGCCGCGCGCTCATCCGCTCCTCATGCTCCGCGCTCCGCTCCTGCACCCAGGCGTCAGGCTCCCAACAGCGCCGCGGCGCCTCACATTCATCCGGGCGCCCGTTCCCTGTTGATCCAGCCGCGCGCTGGCTTTATCGTAGGAGCCGGCACGAGGCAACCGATCTCCTCCCCACCCAACACGAGCACCTATGACGCCCACCCCACCCGATCAGCCCTCCCAGGATGACGCTCTGGAGCTGGAGTCGCACGACACCACGCGCTCTGAAGAAGATGAAGAGGAGCTGCCCGAGGCCATCATCCTCCCCGAGCACACCGCGGAGGAGCTCTTCGCGCGCTCGACCTCCCTCGGGACCACCTCGTCGGACATCGTCCCCATCGACGTCGATCTGGATGAGCCCGAACCCGGCGCCGCCGTCAACAAGCGGCGCGTCCGCCCGCTCCCTGCGGAGGGCGGCTCCAGGCGCCAGAGCCTCGGCCGGGTGGAGCTGACCTCCCGCGCGCCGAACGCCCCTGCGGCGACGCCCCAGGATCTGGTCACCTCGCGGATCCGCGAGCTGGAGCGTGAGAACAAGGGGATGGATGAGCAGCTCCAGGGCCTCCGGCGCAGCCTCCAGCAGCGCGAAGCCCAGCTCGCGCAGCTCGGCCTCGCGGACGACGCCCCGCCGCCCGACCTCCTCGACCTCCAGCGCTACATCGCGGAGCTCTTCTTCAGCGCCCAGCGCGCCGTCGAGCTGGAGGAGCGGCTCGCCCAGGGCGGCGCAGCCGCTCCCGACCCCCACAGCCCCGCCCTCCTCCAGCTCCAGCGCGATCTGGAGCTGCTCCAGCGCGACCACGAGCAGCTCCAGCGCGACCTCCAGCGCGCCCGCAGCAGCCAGCAGGAGGCCGAGGTCCGCCTGGAGGCCACCAAGCAGGCCCGCGACAACGCCCTGGAGCGCGTCCAGCAGCACAAGGCGCAGCTCGACATGCTCCAGGAGCGCCTCGCGGCCCTCCAGCGCGAGCAGCGCGGCGCCGCCGAGGCCCAGCAGGAGGACACCTCCCAGCGCGCCGCCCTGGAGAAGGAGCGCGACGACCTCCGCGCCCAGCACAAGCAGCAGCGCGAGCAGATCACTCGCCTCACCATCGCCCTCCAGGAGCAGACCCAACGCCAGGAGGATCTGGAGGCCGTCCTCGCCAGGCTCCAGAACGCCCAGGAGGACGAGGAGCGCTCGCGCGACGAGCTGGAGGCCCTCCGCCGCCAGCAGGAGGAGGCCACCACCCAGATCGAGGCGCTCCTCCAGGGCATGGAGGGCTACGAGCAGCAGCTCCGCCAGGCCCGCGAGGACGCCGAAGGGCTCCAGGCCCTCGCGGAGGCCCTCCAGCGCAACATCGAAGAGGGCGAACACGAGCGCGCCGAGGCCGAGCGCGCCCGCGCCGAGGCCGAGCGCGCCGTCGAGGAGGCCCAGAACGAGCTGAAGAACGCCCGCCTCCAGCTCCACGGCGCCCTCGCAGAGGCCGAGCAGCTCCGCGCCCAGCTGGAGGAGGCGCTCCTCCTCGGCGAGACGCTGCAAGCCCAGATCTTCGACGCCCAGCAGAGCGAGGCCGCCGCCCAGGAGCAGCTCCAGAGCGCCCAGGACGAGCTGGACACCCTCCGCGGCACCGTCGCCCACGCCGAGCAGCTCCACGCCGAGCACGACGAGCTGGCCCGCGCCTACGAGGAGCTGCAGCGCGCCCACTTCGAGCGCGGCGCTCAGGTCGTGGACGCCCTCAAAGAGAGCGAGCAGCTCCGCAGCCACGCCGAGCAGGCCGACGCCGAGCTGAACCAGCTCCAGCGCGCCCACGCCGTCGAGCTTCAGGCCCGCGACGCCGAGCTGGAGCAGCTCCACGGCGTCCTGGAGCGCATCCGCGCCGAGCGAGACCAGCTCCTCACCGAACGGGACCAGCTCCGCGCCGAACGGGATCAGCTCCAGGCCGACGCCCAGGCCGCCAGCAACGCCACCTCCCAGCTCCCACCCGGCGTCCTCTCCATCCACGTCCCCGCCGACAAGCGACGCTCCGATCCGGTCCTCCTCGCCGCCCAGAGCGTCCCGCAGGACGTCCGCGACGAGATCGACACCCTCCTCGGCCTCGACGCCCCGCGCGGCGGCGCCACCAAAGACCCCCTCGCCGCCCTCCGCGAGCGCGGCTGGCTTCACAAGCGACCCAAGGTCGACTACACACGCACCGGGGGCCTCGACCACCGCGCCGGCTTCCTGCTCACCCAGGTGGACGGCGAGGTGACGGTGGAGGACCTCATCGACCTCTCGGGCCTCCACGTCCGCGACGCCGCGGGGCTCGTCCTGGATCTCATCGAGGCGGGCACCCTCTGCGTCTGACCTCCACCACACCCCAGCGCCATGCCCCTCCACTTCCCCAACGCCACCGATCGCCCCCACCTCGCCGCGCTCGCCGCGCAGCTCGCCGCCAACGCCGCCACCTTCACGGGCCGCGGCTGGATGCTCGGCACCAGCGGCAGCCTCTCGGCCCGCACTTCACCTCCTGAGGCGCCACTCAGCCTCCTCATCACCGTCTCGGGCAAGGACAAGGGCATGCTTGAGCCGGAGGACCTCCTCCTCGTCGAGGACGACGGCGAGGTCTTCGACACCCTCGGGGACCCCCGGGCCTCCAGCGAGGCCTTCTACGCCGGGCAGCCCAGGCCCTCCGGCGAGGTCCTGGTCCACCGGGAGGTCCTGGAGCGCTTCCGGATGGAGCGCGGCGCGCGCTTCGCGGGCGCCGTCTGCCACACCCACTCGGTCGCCTGCACCCTCTGCACCCTCCTCGTCCAGCCCGGCCAGACCCTCGCCTTGCCCCCCGTCGAGATGCTCAAGGGCCTCGGCCACTGGGAGGAGAGCCCCCTGGAGATCCCGGTCGTCGCCAACGCCCGCGACATCCCCCACCTCGCCGCCCTCGTCGGAGAGGCCGCCCGACCCGAGGTCCCCGGCGTCCTCGTCGCAGGACACGGCATCTACGCCTGGGGCCCCGACGCCATGCGCGCGCGGCGCAACCTGGAGACCTTCGAGTTCCTCTTCGACCTGATCCTCCAGGCCAGGCGCCTCCAGATCGACCTCTGAGCCACCTATAACGCCGGAGGCCGCCCTTGTGATCATGGGGCGCCTCTGCTACGATAGACGCTTGTATGGGCGGCTGGCCCTGCTCAGGCCACTCTCTCCCGCCGCGAGCCTGCGCGCTGCACTGACATCGAGGTAAGCTCTCCATGACCGCGACCCGCCACCTCACCCCCCTCCGCCGAGGCATCCTGGCCCTGGTCCTCCTCGCTGGTGCGCCCCTCCTCGCCCAGAGCTGCAACTCCCACTCCGTAGAGCCCTTCTCCGAGAACATCGTCGCAGAGAAGGTCGAGGCCGTCGGCTCCACCGCAGCCAACAAGGTCGATATCCTCTGGGTCGTCGACAACTCCGGCTCCATGTGCGAAGAGCAGGCCCAGCTCCGACAGAACTTCAACAACTTCATCGACCAGATCATCGAGTTCGGCGTGGACTTCAACCTCGCCGTCATCACCACCGACATGATGGCCGCCGACGAGTCCGGCCGCTTCCAGAACATCCCCGACGGCGTCCCAGGCCCCGCCTGCACCGTCCAGGTCGACATCTCCTCCTGCCCGGGCGTCCTCGGCGCCGACACCACCCGCCCCGAGAACGTCAACCCTGCCGCCCTCCCCCCCCTCGTCATCCGGTCCACCGACCCCCGCTACCGCAACGAGGACGGCTCCCTCAACGCCGAAAAACTCCGCACCGAGTTCGCCTGCAACGCCACCACCGGCACCCGCGGCAACGGCTTCGAGATGGGCCTGGAGTCCGTGCGCACCGCCCTCTCCCCGGCCCTCCTGGAGACCGTCAACCGCGACTTCCTCCGCGAAGACGCCTACCTCGCCATCATCTTCCTCACCGACGAGAACGACTGCTCCGACAACAACCAGCTCAACAAGACCAACGGCAACGTCTGCGAGTGGGAGCGCGACCGCCTCGTCCCGCCCCAGGACTACATCGACGCCATCTCCGCCCTCAAGACCGACCCCAGCCGCCTCATCCTCGCGGGCATCATCGCCCCCGACAACGGCGTCCGCTACGACACCCCCCAGGAGGTCGGCTTCTCCTGCTCCTCCTCCCTCGGCACGGGCTACGCTGGCTACCGCTACGAGAGCGTCATCAACGCCTTCCCCGCCAACAACATCTCCAACATCTGCGCGGAGGGCGCCTTCTCCTCCGCCCTCGACGCCATCGGGCGCCTGATCGTCGAGTCCCTCGACAGCAAGTGCCTCGCGGACCCGCCTGTCACCTGCGACAGCAACGCCGACTGCAACGGCAAGGCCTGCGCCAGCCGCGGCGGACCCCAGATGTTCTGCGAGGCCTTCAAGATCCAGGTCGAGATCACCCGCCCCACCGCCAACGGCCCCATCGCGGAGCGCGAGTGCGAGGACCTCAAGGGCACCGGCAACACCCGCTGCATCCTCACCGAGGGCGCCGACTTCACCCTGAACTACGCCGACTCCAACTGCGGCGCCTCCGGGATCTCGGTCAACCTCACCTACCAGCTCCAGTCGGGCGACAAGCTCGGCGTCCGCTACCCCCGCGCCATCGAGCTGGACTGACAACGACGACGCGCTGCCCCGAGCGGGCAGCCCCCCAAGCGGGAAGCCCCCCCCCCCAAGTGGCGGAAAACGG
>CAUJGC010000626.1 GCA_963169075.1 Myxococcota bacterium | reverse complement strand
CTCCGCGTCGTCGCCGGGCTCCTCCGCGACGCCCAGCGTCCCGCCGAGGCCAGCCGCCTCCTGGAGCGCGCCCTCCTCGCCTCACCCGACGACCCCGCCCTCCTCAACGCCCTCGCCCTCGCCTTCCTCGACGCCGACACCCAGCTCCCCCGCGCCCTCACCCTCGCCCGGCGCGCCATCGCCACCCCCGGCCTCGACGACAACCAGCAGGCCCACCTCCTCCACACCCTCGCCCTCCTCCACCTCCACCAGCGCGAGCATGACCTCGCCGTCCAACACCTCCTCCTCGCCGCGCGCCTCGACGCCGGGCGCACCCCCCTCTCCCACCGCATCTACCTCGACCTCGCCCAGGCCGCCCAGCAGGCCGACAAGCCCGCCCTCGTCGAGCAGGCCCGGCGACGCGCCCAGCTCCTCGACCCCGAGCACGCCCCGCGACCGCTGACCCCCTCGGCCCCGTAACCGCCGGCTCCGCTGCGCTTCGCCGGCGGAACGGGGCCGGCTCCCCCCGTGACGGGAGCACCGACCTCCCTCGCTGCGCTCGCTCGCCATCCCTCGCTCGCTCCGCTCGCCAGCGACCCGTCGGTGTCCCCCCGTCACGGGGGGGACCGGCCCCGTTCCGCCGATGAGCGAAGCGATATCGGCGGTTACGGGGCCGGGGGGGTTGCCGTCACGGGGGGGGGGTTGCCCTCACGGCGGGGCCCGAGGGGCGCGCACCGAACGTAACAATTGCGTTACCCCCCTGGTCGCGGGGCGCGTTTGGTGGTACAAGGGGGCGGCTGGTTCGCTGAGCAGCCGCAGCGCCAGGTGGCGCCCGGGCTGTACGCTCCCCTAGACCCGCAGAGCTGGGCATGATGACAGCACGACCCTCGCTCCGACGCACCCCCTTGACGGCGGCGCTGCTGGCGTCCCTCGTCCTCCTGGCTGCTGCGCCACAACACGCAGCCGCCCAGGACGGCGAGCCGCCTACCCGCCTGGGGCTCCCGGTCGATGAGCTGGTGCGCCTCTACGTGAAGAAGTATGCGTGGTCCAGCGCAGACTCCGGCGTCACCCAGCCCGATCTCACCGCCGCTGCCATCAGCCCGGTCGATGCGCGCCTCCTCCTCGTCGGCGGCAACGGGCAGGTCTTCCGCTCCCGCGATGACGGCCTCAGCTGGGACAACCCCCTCAGCGTCCAGGGCCTCGACCAGAGCGTGGATCGCGGCGGCGCAAGCGGCCCCCGCTTCGACTTCGCCTCCCGACGCCAGGAGCTGATCGATCAGCGCGTCCAGGAGCGCTTCCAGGAGGAGCGCGAGGCCTTCGTCCGCGACCTCGAAGACGACGGCACCGACACCGACTTCGCGGAGGAGCTGGCCGAAGAGGTCGAAGACGACCTCCTCGACCAGGCGCGCGATCTCGTCCTCACCGAAGACCTCGCCGCCATCGAAGCCCAGGTCCGCGATGAGGCCAGCCGCACCCAGGGCGGCGACGCAGGCCAGGACCCCGCCGCCCCCGGCGGCGGCGACCTCCTCCTCGCCAACGCCGTCCGCCGCCTGGAGGCCCACCCCGCCCTCCCTGGCGTCTCCTTCGCCGCCACCGGCGCAGGCCTCTACCGCTCGGACAACTTCGGCTCCTCCTGGGACCTCATCTTCAACGGCCTCGGCGGCGACAGCCGCTTCACCACCTCCGTCACCGTCCTCGGCGGCCGCGTCTACGTCGGCACCGAGGAGGGCATGTACGTCTCCCGGGACGGCATCGCCTGGGACCGCTTCCCCGGGCGCCAGGGCAACCTCCCCATCTTCGATCTGGCCTCTGCCCCCTCCGGGGCGCTCGGCGCCCTCACCCGCGAGGGCCTCTTCATCTCCACCGACAGCGGCGCCACCTTCACCCGCACCACCCTCCCCGTCGAGCTGGATGAGGCCGACCTCACCTCCCTCGCCTTCGACCCCAACGACCCGCGGCGCGTCGCCATCGGCACCAGCCGCGGCGTCTACGTCAGCGACGACGGCGGCCTCTCCCTCACCCGCGCCACCGTCGTCGGCCTCCCCAGCCTCGTCGTGCAGGACGTCCTCTGGCACCCCGCCGCAGGCGGCGTCCTCCTGGCCGCCACCGACCGCGGCGTCTTCATCAACCCCGACGGCGCCGAGTGGGGCGAGCTCTACGAGGGCCTCGGCAACAACGACGTCCGCCAGATCGCCGTCGCCCACCAGGCCCCCTGGACCCTCCTGGCCTCCACCGCCGCCGGACCCTACATCTACGGCCCCCAGGGCCGACTGGAGGCACGCCGCGAGGCCATCCGCAAGCTCCAGGAGACCTGGGAGCGCGAGCCCTCCCTCGGCGCCACCCTCGGCGCCGCCATGCGCTTCAACTTCCTGGAGCAGGACCGCCTGGAGAGCCTGGAGAGCCGCTCCCGCTGGGCCTCCCTCCTCCCCACGGTCCGCGGACGAGGCGACATCACACGCCTCCGCAACGAGCAGGACCGCCTCCTCGTCACCGAGCCCGATCTCGCCATCAGCCGCACCCGGACCCTCCTCCGACAGCCCGAGGGCACCTCCTGGCAGATCGTCGCCATGTGGGATCTCAACGAGGTCTTCTTCTCCCCTCAGGAGCTGCCCGCCCAGCGCACCGTCCAGAGCCTCCAGGCCCAGCGACGCAAGCTCCTCACCCAGCTCGTCCGCGTCTACCACAGGCGCCGCACCCTCCAGCAACGCCAGGCCCTCCGCGCCGACGGGGACAGCCCCCAGCAGGTCAAAGAGGCCCTCGACATCGATCTCCTCACCGCGCAGCTCGACGCCCTCACCGACTCCTTCTTCACACGCTACATCACCCTCCGGAGCAAGCCATGATCCGTCGCCTCCTCCCCGCTGCTGCCCTCGCCTTCGCGGCCCTCCTCCTGGCCCTCCCCGCCAGCCTCCAGGCCCAGACCAGCCCCGAGGTCGAGCGCGTCCTCAAGAAGTTCGACAACGAGCCCTCCGTCCTGGAGGTCCAGGAGGCCACGCGGCGCTACGCCATGGTGGACAGCGACCAGATGGAGGGCTGGTACACCCGCGCCCGCCTCGCCAACATCATCCCCGGCAAGTGGGGCGCCCAGATCGACCAGCAGGACCTCACCCGCGACCAGCTCCGCACCAAGGAGGACCTGGTCCGCTCCAACCCCGACAACTTCAACTCCGATCTCGTCGTCGAGGACGTCACCACCTACGACACCGACCAGACCGACGGACGCGTCAACTACCGCCTGGAGGCCGACTGGGACGTCTCCGCCCTCATCTTCAACCCCGATGAGCTGCGCGTCGCGGACACCGTCTCCCGGCTCGTCAAGGTCCGTGAGCAGGTCCTCATCACCGTCACCAAGCTCTACTACGAGCGCCGACGACTCCAGGTCGAGATGGTCCTCCGCCCCCCCACCGACGCCGCCGAGCAGGTCAAGCTCCAGCTCCGCATCGACGAGCTGACCGCCGACATCGACGCCCTCACCGGCGGCTGGTTCTCCAAGAATATCCGGTGACCCCCCCGGCCCCCCGTGACGGCAACCCCCCCGGCCCCGTAACGTCCTGCATCGCTTCGCTCGCAGGACGAACGGTGCCGGTCCCCCCCGTGACGGGGGGACACCGACCTCCCTCGCTCCGCT
>CAUJGC010000625.1 GCA_963169075.1 Myxococcota bacterium | reverse complement strand
GGGGGGGGGGTCGCCCCCCCCCCCTCCCCCTTTTTCGGGGGGGGCTCCCCCGCCCCGCGGCCGTGCAGGTTTGATGCGCGAGGGCGTGGCGGGGGCGAAGGCGAGGAGGTGAGATGAACGCGACGGAGCTGCTGGGGCTGCTGGAGGGGGTTGCAGGGCGCTATGTGGGGGAGGGGCTGAACCACGAGGAGCAGCGCTTCGAGGGAGAGCTGGAGGTGGAGGCGGTGGTGGGCGGTCGCGGCGTGGTGCTGCGCTACATCGCCAGCGGCCCGGACGGCTCGCTCTACCACGCGGAGCACGCGCTGATCGCGCTGGATGAGTCGGGGAGCCTCTGCCTCTGGCCCGTGATGAGCGAGCTGCCCGCGGTGCTGCCGCACCATCTGGTGAGCGCGTCGGAGGGGGCCTCGGGGCGCCGGACGCTGGTGTTTCGGCACGGTGATCCTGCGGATGAGGAGGTCTTCCGGGAGGAGCTGACGCTGGATCTCTGGCCGAACGGCGACATCACCTACCGGCACGCCTGGGGGCTGCCGCTTGGGGTGTACCGGGAGCGCTCCAGCGCGCGGATGAGTCGTCGTTGATGTGTTTTTTGTTCTGAATATGCACTAAATCAACCCACAGGGAGAGCTTCACTCGATGCGGATCGCGTTTATCTATCAGTCGAGAGCCGAGGGGGACGAGGCCGCGGCGGTGACGCTGGCGGAGCGTCTGGAGGGGCAGGGGCACACCGTCGAGGTGCTGGAGGCCAAGGCGTCGGTGGCGTCGTGGGTGGCGCCGCTGGAGCGCTTCGGCGCGGAGCTTGGGCTGGTGTCGGGGGTGTCGGGTCCGCTCTACGCGTCGGTGCTGGGTGCGCTTGGGGTGCCGCTGGCGGACGCGACCGGGTGGGGGGCGCTGGACGGTGCCGGGCTGAAGGCGGTGCTTGGGGCGGTGTGCGCCCGGCTCGGGCTGGAGTCCCGGTCGCGGGCGAGCGCGTCGCGCCCGCTGCGGGTGGGGCTGATCTACAACCTGAAGCGGATCAAGCCGCGGGTGGGGAGCGCGGAGGATCGGGAGGCGGAGTACGACTCGCAGGAGACGATCGACGCGCTGGCGTCGGCCATCGCGTCGTACGGTCACGAGGTGGTGCGGGTGGAGGCGACGGCCTCGGAGCTGAGCGCGCTGGGGGGTCGCAAGCTGGACGTGGCCTTCAACCTGGCGGAGGGCGTGCGGGGTCGCTCGCGGGAGTCGCTGGTGCCTGCGCTCCTGGAGCTGCACAACGTGGCGTATACAGGTTCGGACGCCGCGACGATGGCGCTGGCGCTGGACAAGGGGCTGGCGAAGCGGATCGTGCGCGAGGCGGGGGTCCCCACCGCGCCCTTCGTGGTCATGTATACCGCCAAGGACAAGCTCCCGAAGGAGCTGGGCTGGCCGGTGATCATCAAGCCGCTGGCCGAGGGCAGCTCCAAGGGGGTCAGCGGCCCCAGCGTGGTCCACGACGAGGAGACGCTGCGTGAGGTGGTGGGGCGCCAGGTGGATCGCTACCGCCAGCCGGTGCTGGTGGAGGGCTTCCTCTCGGGGCGTGAGTTCACGGTGGGGGTGCTCCAGGATCGCCGCCTGGAGGTGCTGCCGCCGATGGAGATCGTGTTCAGCGCCAAGGCGGGCCCCGATCCCATCTACACCTTCGAGCACAAGCTGGAGTTCAACGACGAGGTCCGCTACGCCTGCCCGGCGGAGGTGGACGCGGCGCTTGGGAAGGAGCTGGTGCGGGTGGCGAAGGGGGCCTTCCAGGCGCTGGGGTGCCGGGATGTGGCGCGGATCGATCTGCGGATGGACAAGGCCGGTCGGGTCAACTTCATCGAGTGCAACCCGCTGCCCGGGCTGACGCCGGAGTGGTCGGATCTCTGCATCATCGCGAAGGCCGCGGGGCTCAGCTACGAGGCGCTGATCGGGCGCATCCTCGCGCCCGCGATCCGCCGCCGCAAACGAGGAGCGCTGTGAGCGCGGGCCGCGCGCGGCTGCGCGAGCTGGGGATCCGGCTGGGGCGGCTGGCGCCCGGGCCGCTCAACGCCATCACAGACGTCGCCGGGGTGCAGGTGGGGCACGCGACGATCACGGACGGGAGCGCGCGGACGGGGGTGACGGCGATCCTGCCGCGCAGCGGCGGCGTCTTCATGGATCGCGTCGCCGCCGGGGCGTTCATCTTGAACGGCGCCGGCGAGATGTCCGGGCTGATCCAGGTGATGGAGTGGGGGCTCCTGGAGACGCCGATCCTGCTGACGAACACCCACTCGGTGGGCGTGGCGTCTCGGGGGATGGTGGAGCACCTGGTGGGGCGCTACCCCGGGGTGGGGACGGTGCACGACGTGATCATCCCGGTGGTGGGGGAGTGCGACGACTCCTTCCTCAACGACATCACGGCGAGCCACGTCACGCTGGAGCACGTGGAGGCGGCGCTGGCGGCGGCCTCCGGCGGCGCGGTGGCCGAGGGGAGCGTAGGCGGCGGGACCGGGATGGTGGCCTTTGATCTGAAGAGCGGGATCGGGACCAGCTCGCGGCGCGTGCCGACCTCGGCCGGGGAGTTCACGCTGGGGGTGCTGGTGATGAGCAACCTGGGGCGGCTGGAGGATCTGCGGGTGGACGGCTTCCCGGTAGGCGAGGCCCTTGGGCCGCGCTTCAGGGAGCAGGAGCGGCGTCGCTCGCTCTATGGCTCGATCATCGCGGTGCTGGCGACGGACGCGCCGCTGAGCGCCCACCAGCTCCAGCGCCTCTGCAAGCGGGCGGCGCTGGGGATGGGGCGGGTGGGCTCCTACGCCGCCCACGGCTCGGGCGAGATCGCCGTGGCCTTCTCCACGACCAACCGCCGCGAGCGCGGCAACGAGGCGCTGGTCGAGCACCTGGCGGCCTTCTCGGATCGCGGCATCGACGCCTTCTACCAGGCGACCATCGAGTGCACCGAGGAGGCGATCCTCAACGCCCTCTGCATGGCAGCGCCCATGACCAGCGCCCGCGGCGTGTACGTCCCGGCGCTCCCGCTGGAGGGGGTGCAGGCGGTGATGACACGCTACGGGCGCTGCGGCTGAGGGCGCCTCACGCCGGGATGTAGCCCGCCAGGAGCGCCTGGACGACCTGCGGGTCCGCCAGGGTGGAGAGATCCCCGAGCTGCTCGGGCTGCTCCTCGACGATCTTGCGCAGGATGCGGCGCATGACCTTGCCCGAGCGGGTCTTGGGCAGCGCCGGGGCGAGCTGGAAGCGGTCCACCCGGGCGTGCGCCCCGATGTGCTCGCGGATGAGGCGGTTCAGATCGTCAAAGAACGCGTCGGGCGTCTCCGCCTGCGGCTGGAGCACCACGAAGGCGTAGACGCCCTGGCCCTTGATGGGGTGGGGGAAGCCGACGACGGCGGCCTCCGCGACGCTGTCGTGGCTCTGGAGGGCGCTCTCGAACTCGGCGGTGCCCATGCGGTGCCCGGAGACGTTGAGGACGTCGTCCACCCGTCCCGTGATCCAGTGGTAGCCGTCGGCGTCGCGTCGGCAGCCGTCGCCGGTGAAGTAGCGCCCGGCGTAGGCGGAGAAGTAGGTGGCGATGTAGCGGTCGTGGTCCCCCCACACCGTCCTCGCCTGGCCAGGCCACGGGTGCTCCAGGCAGAGGTAGCCCTCGCCTGGGCCCCAGATGAGGTGGCCGTCGCCGTCCAGGAGCGCCGGGATGATGCCGGGCAGCGGGAGGGTGGCCGCTCCGGGCTTGGTGGGGGTGGCGCCGTGCAGCGGCGAGATGCAGATCCCGCCCGTCTCGGTCTGCCACCAGGTGTCCACCACCGGGCAGCGCCCCTCCCCGACGACGTCGTGATACCAGCGCCAGGCCTCGGGGTTGATGGGCTCGCCCACCGAGCCCAGGACGCGCAGCGAGGAGCGGTCGTAGCGCGTGACGTGCGCGTCGCCCTGGGCGGCGATGGCCCGGATGGCGGTGGGCGCGGTGTAGAAGATGCTGAGGCGGTGCCGCTCCACCATGTCCCAGTAGCGCCCCGCGTCGGGGTAGGTGGGCGTGGACTCGAACATGAAGGTCGTGGCGCCGTTGGCGAGGGGGCCGTAGACGATGTAGGAGTGGCCGGTGATCCAGCCCACGTCCGCCATGCAGGCGTAGATGTCGTCCGGCTGGAGGCCGAAGACCTGGCGGTGGGTCCAGGCGACGTAGGTGATATACCCCCCGGTGGTATGCAGGAGGCCCTTCGGGCGCCCGGTGGAGCCGGAGGTGTAGAGGATGAAGAGCGGGTCCTCGGCGGCGCACTCGACAGGGGGGCACACGGGGGAGGCGGCGGCGAGCGCCTGGTGCCAGTCGAGGTCGCGGAGGGGGTGGAGGTGGGTGTCGGGCGCAGGGGCGCGGTGGAGGACGAGGACGCGGCGGACGCTGCTCTCGCCCTGGATGGCCTGATCGACGGTGGCCTTGAGGGGGAGGGTGCGCCCGCCGCGGAGGCCGACGTTCTGGGTGATGACGACCTCGGCGGCGCAGTCGCGGACGCGGTCCCGGAGCGCCTCGGCGGAGAAGCCGCCGAAGACCACCGAGTGGATGGCGCCGATGCGGGCGCAGGCGAGCATGGCGATGGCGGCCTCGGGGACCATGCCCATGTAGATGATGACGCGGTCCCCCTTCTGGATGCCGGCCTCCAGGAGGACGTTGGCGGCGCGGGAGGTCAGGTCGAGGAGCTCGGCGTAGGTGATGCGCCGGACGTCGCCGGGCTCGTCGCCCTCCCAGAGGATGGCGACCTTGTCGGGGTGGGCCTGGGCGTGCCGGTCGATGCAGGACTCGGTGACGTTGAGGGTGCCGTCCGCGAACCAGGTGATGGGGCCTTCCCGGAGGGTGAGGTAGGAGCCGTCGAGGCCGCGGCTGGGCTGGCGTCGCCAGGCGATGAGGTCATGGGTGATGCGGAGCCAGAAGCCGTCGGGATCGTTGCGGGCGTCGAGCCAGGCTTTGCGCCACGCGTCGAGGTCGTCGAGGAGGTGGGTGGGCATCGTGTCCTCTCGGGGTGGGGTGGTGTCGGCGCGCGTCGGCGCGTCGGGAGCGCACCCCGAGAGGGTAAGCCGGGGGCCTGGGGGCGTCAATGGGCGGTGGCGCGGTGGGGCTCCCCCGGGGTGAAGCCCGCGTCGCGGACGGTCGTGAGGAGGCGCTCGGCGGCGACGGCGCCGGTGACGGTGAGGGTGCCCTCCTCGACGGAGATGGAGACGCTCTGGATCTCAGGGAGCTCGCGGACGGCCCGCTCCAGGCGCCCCGCGCACTTGCTGCACTTCATCCCCTCGACCGGCAGGGAGAGGGTAGGGGCCTCGGCGGGCTCGCGGAGGCGCTCCATGAGGCGCTGGAGGAGGGTGCGCCCGTCCTGGGCGGCGAAGACCAGCATGAGGAGGGCGAGGCCGATCCCGGCGGCCACGGCCCACCACGGGTGCTGGCTGTGGTCGTGGTGTCCGGCGTGGGCGGCGGCGGAGGCGGCCGGGAGGAGGTTGTCGAAGAGGAGCCCGAAGGCGATGCTGAAGGCGGTGAGGGTGCCCAGGTAGACGGCGGTGGCGCGGGCGCCGAAGGCGCGGTAGACGGCGCCGATGGTGGCGACGTTGGTGGCGGGGCCGGCCATGAGGAAGACGAGGGCGGCGCTGGTGGGCATCCCGGTGGCGACCAGGGCGGCGGCGATGGGCACCGAGGCGGTGGCGCAGACGTAGAGGGGGAGGGAGACGGCCAGCGCGATGAGGGAGGCCAGGATCCCGCCCCAGGCGGCGGTCTGGGCGAAGAGGTCGTGGGGGAGGAAGGTGGTGATGGCGGCGGAGGCGACGACGCCGATGACGATCCAGTACCAGATGGTGCGGACGAGGTCGACCCCGTGGTCCCACATGGCGCGGAGGTTGGCGCGGAGGCCCTGCGGGCGCTCCTCGGCGCAGGTCGGCGCCGCGGGCGCGTCGGCGCCGTCGCGCTGGTCGAGGGCGTCGGTGAGGAGGCCCGCGGTGAGGCCTGTGACGAGGGCGGCGCCGACCTTGAAGAGGGCGAAGGGCCAGCCGAGGAAGGTGGAGGTCACCAGGAGGGAGTCCACGCCGGTCTGGGGGGTGGCGGTGATGAAGGCGACGGAGGCGCCCCGGGTGGCGCCGTCCTTGCGGAGGCCGATGCCTGCGGGGATGACGCCGCAGGAGCAGAGGGGGAGGGGGACGCCCAGGAGGACGGCCTTGAGGACGCTGAAGCGCCCGCCCAGGTGGCGCTGGACCCAGCCCGGGGGGAGGAGGACGTGGAGGAGCGATGCGATGAAGGCGCCGAGCAGGAGCCAGGGGGCCAGCTCCAGCCAGACGCTGAGGAGGGCGTTGAGGAAGTCCATGGGGCCTCGGGGGGGAGGGGGGGGGAGGGCAGGGGATCAGCGCCCCTGGAGCCCTCCGAAGCGTTCAAAGAGATCCATGAGCTCGTCGAGCTTCTCCTGGCGAGCTTCGGGGTCGTCGCTGCGGAGCGCGCTCTGGACGCAGTGCTCCAGGTGATCGCTGAGGACGAGGTGTCCGACTTTTTCGAGGGCGCCGCGCGCGGCGGCGATCTGGGTGAGGATATCGACGCAGTAGGCGTCCTCTTCGAGCATGCGTCGGACGGCGGCGACCTGTCCTTCGGCGCGCTTGAGGCGGGTGAGGAGCTTGCGTCGGTTGGTGGGGTGATCGCTCTCGTGTTCGTTCATGGGCGGGCCTCCCTTCTATACCCAAGGGGGGTATTTAAGGCCGCTCGCCTCTGCCGTCAAGCCCCCTCAGCCCACCCCGGTCAGCGCTGCGCTCAAGTCCCAGAGCTGCGCGCGCACCGCAGGCTCCAGCGCGTCCGGGTTCATCGGCGCCGGGCGAGAGCGGGCGAAGTACCCCCCGCTCACCTGCGCCACCTCCGGCGAGGTCGCCAGGTAGACGGAGGTCGCGGCGCCTTCCTCCAGGGAGTCGGGCCCTGAGAAGCCGAAGCCCTCGCGCAGCAGCTTGGTGGAGACGACCCCGGGGTGGAGCGCGTTGACCGTGCACGACGGCGAGCCCGCGAGCCGCTGCGCCAGCTCCACGGTGAAGACCACGTTGGCGAGCTTGGAGCAGGCGTAGGCGCCGTAGGCGTCGAAGCCCGCGAGGAGGTGGGGGCGAGGCCCGAGGCGCCCGCGCAGGTGGGCCACCGAGCTGACGACCACGATCCGCCCCGCCGCCGCAGCCTGGAGCTGGGGCAGCAGCAGGTGGGTCAGCAGGAAGGGCGCCAGGTGGTTGACCGCGAAGGTCAGCTCGAACCCGTCGGCGGAGGCCACCGGCTGGTTCATGTAGACGCCGGCGTTGTGGATGAGGATCTCCAGCGGCCCTGCCGCCCCGACCTCGTCGGCCAGGCGGCGCACCTGGGCCAGCTCGCCCAGATCGGCGCAGCAGGTCCGGTGCTGCCCCTCCGGCGCCACCTCCCGCACGGCCTGGAGCGCCTGGGCCAGCTTCGCCGGGCTCCGCCCGTGGAGGATGACGTCCACCCCGCGCGCCGCGAGGTCGCGCGCCGTCTGGAGGCCGATGCCGTCGGTAGAACCTGTGATGAGCGCGGTGGTCATGGTGCAGCTCCGTAGGCAGAGGGCGCGTCAGGCGCCGCGTCGGAGGGTAGCTCGCCCGCTGTGCCCAGGCAAGCGCGCTTGCTTTTGGCGCCGAGCGGCTTATCCTGGGTGCGGTGGCGGGCTTGAGAGGGCTCTGGATCGCAGCAGGGAGCGCTTCATGCAGCAGAGAGTGTGTCGTCTCGTCGCGCTGGCGTGCGCGGCGTGGGTCGGGTCGGGGTGCGTCACCTCCGTCTCGACCCTCCAGCGCGCCCAGGCGCTGGACCCCGGTGAGGTGCAGGTCACGGTGGGGATGGTGGCGTCGGTGAACACCTCGGCGGTGGGGGCGGCGCTTGACCTGGCCGACAGCGCCACCGCGCGCCTCCGCGAAGCCGAGGCGCAGGGGCAGCCCATCACCCCCGAGGTGGAGCAGCAGGCCACCGAGGCCGGGCTGGCGCTCCTCCTCTTCCAGCCGGGCGTCGGCCTGGAGTTCATCGGGCGCGTCGGGGTCTACGAGGACATCGACGTGGGGCTCCGCTACACGGGGCAGCTCGTCAAGGCGGACGCGAAGTGGCAGCTCTGGGAGGAGGGGAGCCAGGCGGCGGCGCTGAACCTCGGCTACGCCTACCACCTGGACGTCGGGAGCACCGCGCTGGGGCCCGCGCTGGACCTCCTGGACTACTTTGATGTGGGGACGCTCTCCCGGCACGATCTGGATCTCGGGGCGCTCTGGGGCCGCGAGTGGGGCGAGTGGCTGGCGGTCTACGCAGGCGGGCGCTACATCGCCTCCTTCATCGCCCTGGACCCGACCCTCCAGGACGTGCTCACCGAGGCGGACCTCCCGCCCACCGACGCCAGCGGCGTCATCCACCACCTGGGCGCCACGGCGGGGCTCTTCGTGGGATATAAGTATATATTCGTCAATCTTGAGTTGAATATCATGCAGATTATATATAATCCCAGGATCCTCGGCGTCTCCCGTGACCTGGGCGGCACCTTGATCTCGCCCGTCCTGGGCCTCACCCTGACCTTCTGAGCCCACACGCCCCCAGCCCCGGAGGAGACGATGCAGGAGCGCTACAAGGTGTCCAAGAAGGCGGGCGTCCTCCAGGACGCCATGGTGCAGCAGAACATCGCGCCGCTGCCCGACCCCAGCTACGCCGCTGCTCACACCACCGGCGTCAACCTCCAGGCCCTCACGCGCTCCAGCCCTCCCCCGGCGCCCATGCCAGCGCCCGCCCGCCAGGGCCGCGACCCCAACCCCCACCGCCCCCGCGCCTCCTTCTTCTTCTACACCGTCGAGGAGGGGCAGCGCGTCCTCATGACCGAGCGCGACGGGCGCATGGAGGTCATCGAGGGACCGCGGCGCGTCTGGCGCCGCGGCCGCTCCTTCCAGGCCATGAGCCACTACGTCGCCCACCCCGGCGAGTTCCTCGTCGTCCGCTTCCGCGACGGACGCCAGGAGCACCTCAGCGGCCCCACCGAGCGCTGGCTCGATCCCCGCCACCACCTCAGCGTCGAGTGCGAGGAGGCCGTCCAGCTCTCCGACAAGGAGGCCCTGGTCGTCTACCGCGAGCAGCCCGGCGGCGTCGATCGACGCATCGTCTACGGGCCTGCGGCCTTCGTCCCCAGCCCCGGCGAGTGGATGCACACCTTCTCGTGGCATGGCTCGCTGGGGGGCGCCAAGGTGCCCAACGCCCTCGTCTTCCAGAAGCTCTGGCTCATGCCCGACCAGATGTACCACGACGTCGCGGAGGTCCGCACCGCCGACGACGCCGAGGTCACCATCCGCCTCATGATCTTCTTCGAGCTCACCGACGTCGAGCGCATGCTCGCCGCCACCCACGACCCCATCGGAGACTTCGTCAACGCCGCCACCTCCGACGTCGTCGAGTTCCTCAGCCGACACACCTTCGAGAGCTTCAAGGCCAACACCGAGCGCCTCAACGAGCTGGCCACCTACCGCCAGCTCGTCGAGCGCGCCACGCAGTGCGGCTACGCCCTCCACAAGGTCGTCTACCGCGGCTACGGCGCCCCACCCGCCCTCCAGCGCATGCACGACGAGGCCGCCCAGGCCCGCACCCGCCTCCAGCTGGAGCGCGCCACCCAGCAGCAGGCCCAGGAGGTCGAAGACCTCAAGCTCGAGCGCCAGCTCGCCCGCGCCACCCGCCAGCGCGCCGATGAAGAGGCCGCCCTCCTCCATCGCCTCGCCCAGGAGCGCGAGCAGCACGACACCTACCGCCTCCTCCGCCAGCGCGACCACGAGGCCGAGCACGCCGCCGCCTGCGCCGCTGACGCACGACAGCGCGACCACCTCGCCGGGCTCCGCGACCTCGGCGTCGATCTCACCCGCTACCTCACCCGCGGCGCACCTGACCAGATCCTCGAGATCCGCGGCGCCGCCACACCCCACGTCCACCTCCCAAGCAGCGACGCCCAGACCCCCTCCTGAGAGGGGGGCTGGGCGCCGCGCGCTCACGCCAGGCGCGGCCCCGCAGGGCCGCGCCGTCAGGCTCAGTGGCCCTCGGCCGCAGGAGCCTCGGTCGGGGTGCCCTCGGCGGGCTTCACCTCGCCGCCCTCGGCGGGCTTCGCCTCGACGCCCTCGGCGGGCTTCGCCTCGCCCGCCGCAGGCGCCTCGCCCATCGGCTTCTCCTCGGGGTTCGCGCCGGCGGGGGAGTCCGCGTTCTCGCCAGCGGCGGCGGGGGCCGGGGCGGCCTCCTTCACCTCGGCGGGCTTCTCCATCTCGGCGGCGGCAGGCGCCGGGGCGGCCTCGGCAGCCGCCGGGGTCGTGGTCTGCTGCGTCTCGGCGGCGGTCTCCGTCTTGTTGCACCCGAAGGCGACCAGGAGGGAGGCGACCAGCGAGAGGGCGATGGACAGGTTGCGCAGGGTCTTCATAATGCAATCTCCTTGTATATAGATGGGGTTCAGCTCAAGGCTCCTCGGCGTGCTCGTCATCCTCACCTTCTTCCAGGATGACCTCCTCCGCCGGGAGGGGGGGAAGCTCGGCGCGGATGGCCTCGACGAAGCCCTCCGCGCCTTCGCGTTGCGCCAGCGCCGACTCGCCGGAGCGGTCGGCGGCATGGCTCGCCGGGGGCGTCAGCCCCCGCGCCTGGAACGCCGCCCGGGTCAACCGGCGCGCCTCCAGGGTCAGCCAGACCGCCACCTCCGGCTTGCCTTCACTCAAGGCGCGCTCGGCGGCGGACTGGTAGATCTGGACCTCGCTCAACGCACGCGGCGTGAGCTGGCCTCGCGCGATGGCCTTCTCTCCGGCACGGATCAAGCCGTCCGTCCAGGCCACCGCCTCGCGACCGCGCGCCGACGGCGAAGACGCCTTGCCGGCCTGCGGACGCGCTGCTTCTTGGGGAGGCTCCGCCCAGGCCGCGCCCGAGAAGGCGAGGCACGCGGCGAGGCCGGCGACTCCAGCACGGAGCGCCAGGCTGCTCCGAACATGCATCGATGAACCCTCAGATGAGAGATGTCGGTCGGTAGGGGGGCTTGCTACGCTGCGGGCTCAACCGCCACGGAGGAGGCGCACGAACGCCTTGCTCGACATACCGGATCACGGTCAACCGCTCGGACCGTAAGGAGGCCTGCCGAGCCAGTGGTGGGTGCCCAGGGGGCCGTCGCTGGCTGCAGCGCTGAATCGCGTATATGATGCAACCCCAACCGCCTGTCAAGAGGAAAAAAATCCCCGCCACCACGGGCTTGACGCCGCCTCACCGCCCGCCGGGAATGCCTCCCCCCACGCGCAGGTTCCCCCACACACCCACGCGCCGCCCTGGCCCTCGTCAGCCCCAGGCGCCACCCACCCCCCCAGGACCATGCGCCTCCACCCTGCCTTCGCGCTCCTCATCGCAGCACCCCTCGCCGCCTGCTCCACCCCCGCAGCACCTGCCCAGCCCGACGCGCCCCCGCCCGCCTCCACACCCGCGCCGCCACCCCCCGAGCCCGCCTCCGCACCCGCCTCCGGACCCGCCGACGCCTCCCAGCGCGCCCAGGCCGGACGCCAACGCCTCATGCGCACGCCCCCCGGACGCCTCGTCCTCGCCGCCATCGACCAGCAAGGCGGGCTCGACGCCTGGTTCGCGGGCGGCGCCCTCCGCTTCCGCTACGCCTACACCCCCGTCGGCTCCTCCGCCCCCAGGATCTCCACCTCCACCGTCGATCTCCTCACCGCCCGCGTCGTCCAGGACTTCGAAGAGCCCACGCGCGGGCTGATCGCCTGGGACGGCGCCCAGGCCTGGAGCCTCCTTGAAGACCCCGACGCCGTCCCCGCACGCTTCTGGGCCCTCACCCCCTACTACTTCGTCGCCATGCCCTTCGTCCTCAGCGATCCCGGCGTCCAGCTCGAACGCCTCGACGAAGACCCCACCGGCGCCGGCTTCCCCGGCGCACACGTCGTCCGCGCCACCTTCGACGCGGGCACCGGCGACGCACCCGACGACTACTACATCCTCTACCTCGACCCCCACTCCAGCCGACTCCTCGCCTTGCGCTACGTCGTCAGCTGGGCCCCCTTCGTCGCCCCCAGGAACCTCCCCCACACCCCCGAAAAACTCCTCGTCTACGAGCAGCCCCTCCCCGTCGGAAGCCTCTCCCTCGCCTCCAGACACACCACCTACGCCTTCCAGGACGGCAAGCGCGGCGAGAAGGTCACCGACGCGCCCGTCACCCACATGGAGCACGGACCCCTCTTCGACCCCGCCCGCCTCACGCCTCCCCCCGGCGCCGTCATCGACACCACCCTCGACCCCTACCGCTGACCCTCCTCCCCGAAGCCCAGCACCCGCGGCGGCGCGTGCGGCAGCCGCTCCTCACCCGACACGATCCGGATCGGGAAGGGCTCCGTCGTCTCCGACGCCGAGAGCCGACGGTGCGGGTACGACATCTCGATCCCCTCCTCGCGGAGCACCTTCAAGACGTCCACCATAAAGGTCTTGCGCACCTCCAGGAAGCGCTCCCGCGTGATCCACACCGAGAACTGCACCGTCAGCCCCGTCTCGCCGAAGGCCTGCGGCAGCAGCACCGGCGCCGGCTCCTCCAGACAGTACGGGTTCCGCTCCGCCACACGACGCAGGAGCTGAGACACCCGGTCAAAGTCCTCGTGGTACGAGATCCCGAACACCACATCCATCCGCCGGATCGGGTTGCGCGTCAGGTTCGTGATCGGCTGCTTCAAGAGCAGCTCGTTCGGCAGCCGCACCACCAGGTTGTCAAACGTCCGGATCTTCACCGAGAGCAGATCGATCGACACCAGCTCGCCCGTCGTCGTCCCCACCGCGATGATGTCGCCCACCACAAAGGGCTGCTCTCCCAGCAGGAAGAGCCCGCTGATGATGTTCGACGCCGACGTCTGCGACGCGAAGCCCACCGCCACCGTCAAGAGCCCCGCCGCCCCCAGCAAGACGCTCAGATCCACCCCAAGCTGCCGCAGCACGCTCACCCCGATCAACGCCACCCCCGCGTAGATCACCAGCCGACGCACCGTCTGACCCTGCGCCGGACCCGAGCGCGCCCGGAAGAAGCGCGCCACCAACCCCGCCACACCCCACGTCAGCGCCAACCCCACCAGCACCAGCGCCGCCACCTGAAGCCCCAGCACCACCTTCGGCTCCTTCAGGAGACCGCTCAGCCACCCCAGCGCCTCATCCATCTTGTCCCTCTCAGCCCAGCAGCGCGCTGATCGCCCGCACCACCACGTTGCGCTCATGCGGATGACGCGGCGGCGTCAGCCGCGTCAGCGTCCCCGCCTCCGCTGGCGGGCTCTCCGAGGTCTGCACCCGCACCAGGCTGTCCTCACGACGACGCTCCACCGTCACACACTCCGTCCACAGCATCCCGCTCGACGACGCGAAGAGCGTCAGCCGCTGCACCGGCAGGTTCAGCCGCTCGATCCGGATGTTGTCCACCCCCCGGTTGCGCACCACCACCCGCGTCAACGCACGGCTCGGCTTCACGCGCCCATCCTCCAACGCCAGCCGCGCGCTCGTCCGCGCCGCGTAGCACAGCTCACCCTCCTGCGTCGAGGCCCCGAACCACGTGTCCGACGGACGAAACGCAGGCACCTCGCAGAGCAGCCGACGCTCCGACCCCACCAGGAGCCGCACCCAGAGCGGGCTCCCCACATAGAGCGCCACCTCGTCACCCGCCATCGCGAAGATCGGCAGCTCCGGGCGCGTCACCACCGAGCGATCCGCCAGCGCGGGCTCCAACACCACCTGCTCCCCCTCCGACGACGTCGCGAAGCGCGTCACCGACGCCTCCGGCGGCGGCTCCAGCAGCCCCAGACCCTCCCGCACCTCCACCCCGTCCATCAGATGATCCGGGTCCGACCACGAGACCACGCGCCACTCATTCACCCGGCGCTGCACCCACAAGCTCAACGCCCCCACCTGCCAGTGCGTCGCGCTCCCCTCCGCGACGCTGAACTCTCCCCACCACACTCGCGGCTCCGCCTCGCTCATCCGCTCGCCTCCTCACCGCCCACCGTCATCCCCACCCCCCGCGCCGCCCCCACCTTACTTGCGACCTCACCGACCCCACGTCAAGCGCGCATCCCGGCACACATCCTGCTTTCACTCCACCCCGCGCGGCGCCCACCCGCCCCGCTCCACCCCACGCCGAGCCAAACCCCATGCTGCAACACCTCCTCCTGACCCTCCTCACCACCTCCACCCTCTTCGCCGCGTGCGACACCACCCCAGGGCAGACCATGCAGAGAGCCCCCGCCGCCTCTCCCGCCCGCACCGGCGACGGCGCCAAAGACCTCCAGGCCGTCCGACAGCGCCTCCGCCCCCTCCTCCAGGCCCGCGGCCTCCAGCTCGGAGACCCCGTCCTCCTCCGCATCTTCAAAGCAGAGTCCGCCCTGGAGGTCTGGATGCAGCCCGGCGGACAAGGCCCCTTCGTCCTCCTCGACACCTGGGACATCTGCCGCTGGTCTGGCGACCTCGGCCCCAAGCTCCGCGAAGGCGACGGACAAGCCCCCGAGGGCTTCTACACCCTCACCACGCGGCAGCTCCACCCCGGCAGCCGCTACCACCTCGCCTTCAACCTCGGCTTCCCCAACGCCTTCGACCAACACCACGGGCGCACCGGCTCCTTCCTCATGATCCACGGCGCCTGCGTCTCCATCGGCTGCTACGCCATGACCGACCCCGGCATCGAGCCCCTCTACGCCCTCGTCGAAGACGCCCTCGCCAACGGACAACCCCACGTCCCCGTGCACGCCTTCCCCTTCCGGCTCACCGACGACAACCTCCAGCAGCACGCCCAACACCCCTGGGCGGACCACTGGCGCAATCTCCAGGAAGGAGATCGCCTCTTTCAAAAAGAGAGACGCCCACCCCGGGTGGACGTCTCTCCTGAAGGACGCTACCGCTTCACGTCGCCGACACCCTGAGCCGGGCGGCGGCGACGAACGCCTCACTCCTCCTCGCCTTCCTCCTCCGAGGTCGCCTCGTCGTCGAAGTCGTCCCCGCCCGGCATGTCGTCGTCCGGGATCGGCACCTCGTCGTCGAACTCCGAGGTGTCCAGCCAGGACGAATCGACCTCCTCGTCCTCCTCGCGGCGCACGCGCTTCTTGCGCTTCTTCTCCCCCATCCCGAACTCGTCCATCGTCCCGCCCACCGGCGAGCGCTGGATCCCCACCATCGCACGCTTCGTCTTCTCCTTGGACTCCTTGTACTCCAGAGAGTAGCGCGTCCAGGGGCGCAGGCGCAGGCGGGCCGGGTTGATCAGGTCGCCCGTCCCCTCGCAGTAGCCGTACTCGTCCTCGTCGAACTTCGCCAGCGCGTGCTCGATCTCCTTCAGGAGCTTCTGCTCCTTGTCCGCCAGACGCACCAGATAGGCCCGATCCGTCGCGTCCTTGGCCTGATCCGCCTCGTCCGGCAGGTTCTCTGCGTCACCGATGGCCTCGCGGATGTGCTTCTGAAGCTGGTAGATGATGCGCTCGCGCTCCGCCACCAGGAGGCCCCGGAACTCCTCCAGCTCCTCGGGCGTCAGCTCGTCGCGATCCTCCCAATCGTCCATCTCAGTCATGCTCACCTCACGCAGGGGACGTCTTCGTCTCTGGGCTTATCTATATTTAGAGCGGCGCGGGCCCTTGATGACACCGCACGGCGGACCCACGTTATGCGGGTTGCTGGCCGCGCACGTCAACTCCCGACACGCAGGCCCGATAGAGTGTGCATGGCGCCCCAAAAGGCAACCCCCACTCGACCACTTCCACGCGGCCAACCCCCCGGAGCCCCACCATGCAGAGCGCCCTCGCCCAGCTCCAGCGACGCTTCACCCTGGAGCGACCCCCCGGTCCCAAGGGCGATCCAATCCTCGGCGTCCTCCCCCTCTTCCGCAAAGACCCCCTCCGCGCCCTCTCCTTCGCCCGCCAGGAGTACGGCACCGCCGTCGCCACCCGCATCGGACCCCTCTGGATCTACATCTGGAGCGACCCCGAGACCATCGCCGACGTCCTCCTCCACAAGCAGAGCGCCTTCCTCAAAGACCCCGTCACCCACGGCCTCAGCCTCATGCTCGGCCAGGGGCTCCTCACCAGCGAAGGCGACCTCTGGAAAAAACAGCGGCGCCTCATCGCGCCCGCCCTCAAGCGCGCCCACATCCAGGCCTACGCCGACTCCATGGTCGCCTGCACCCTCCGCTTCGCCGAGCGACTCCCCCGCGACAGCCAGCGCGACGTCCACACCGACATGATGGCCCTCACCCTCGACATCGTCGTCGAGACCCTCTTCGGCGCCTCCATCGACGACGCCAGCGGACGCCAGGTCGGACACGCCGTCGAGACCGTCATGGGCGCCTTCGTCGAGGACGTCCGCACCTGGCGGCGCTTCCTCCCCCCCCGCGTCCCCACCCCCGCCCGACGACGCGCCCTCGACGCCACCCACACCATCGACCGCGTCCTCTACGCCATCATCCAGCAGGCCCGCACACGCCCCCCAGGCGGCCTCAACCTCCTCTCCCGCCTCCTCGAAGCCACCGACAGCGACGGCGCGCGCATGAGCGACGCCCAGGTCCGCGACGAGGCCGTCACCATGTTCGTCGCCGGACACGAGACCACCGCCCTCACCCTCTCCTACACCCTCCTCGCCCTGGCCGAGCACCCCCACATCGCCCGGCAGCTCCAGGACGAGCTGGACGGCGTCCTCCGCGGCGCCCCCCCCACCCTCGACGACCTCCCCAGGCTCCCCTTCACCCACGCCGTCATCCAGGAGTCCCTCCGCGCCTTCCCCCCCGCCTGGACCGTCGGACGCCTCGCCCAGGAAGACGTCGAGATCGGCGGCTGGCTCGTCCCCAAGGGCGATCAATGCATGGCCTCGCCTTGGGTCATGCACCACGACCCCCGCTTCTTCGACGACCCCTGGACCTTCAACCCCCACCGCTGGCTCGACGGGCTCGAGCAGAAGCTCCCCCGCTTCGCCTTCTTCCCCTTCGGCGGCGGCGCCCGCGTCTGCATCGGCAACCACTTCGCCATGATGGAGGCCACCCTCGCCTTGGCCACCCTCGCCCAACGCTTCGATGTCCACCCCACCCCAGGCTTTCAGCTCCGCTTCAACCCCGCCGTCACCCTCCGACCCGCCCGCGGCGTCGACGTCCGCCTCACCCGGCGGACCCCCCCGGGGGCGTAACGTCTGGCCTGCTCGGCCAGACGACCCCCCCGGGGCCGTAACGTCTGGCCTGCTCGGCCAG
>CAUJGC010000624.1 GCA_963169075.1 Myxococcota bacterium | reverse complement strand
GCGGGGGGCGTTTTGTCTGGGCGCGGCCCGGGCGGGTTTCTCCCCCCCCCCTGCCGGGGTGATCAGGAGCAGCTTCGCTGCGATCGGGGCGCCTCGGCGCTTCGTCGGGGTCAGGGGCGCTCGGGTGTGGGGGCGTTTTGCCGTCGCGTGCGTCGTCGGGCGGCGGCTTCGTAGCGGCTCTGGAAGATGGCGAGGCGGTTGGGGGCGTGGTGGAAGGCGCGTCGTCCGCCTTCGCGGACGTGTCGGGTGAGGTCCAGGGTGAGGGTGTAGACGCGGTCGCGGAGGTCGAGGGTGTGGACCCGCTCGGCGTCGGCTTGTGAGGAGGTGAGGAGGAGGCGGAGGCCTTCGAGGGTGCGGGTGAGGGCGGCGTGGGCCTCGGCGGCGTTGAAGAGGGCGTCTTCGCGGAGGGCGGCGGCGTAGTCCTGGATGAAGACCTGGAGGTCGAGGAGGTCTTCGAGGAGGTCGGTGAGTCCGTCGCCTTCGCGGATGGCCGCGAGGCGGGCGGTGGCGACGCGGTCGCCGGAGGTGTTGTAGTCACAGGCGAGGAGGATGTCTGCGCGCAGCTCCTCGGCCTGGGCGATGATGTCGAGGCGGGCTTGATCCTGGACGCGGGTGCGGAGGCGGTTCCAGCGGCGCTGGGCCTGCTCCAGGGCGTCCGCGAGGGTGCGGAGGCGCTTGAGGTCGGCGGCCTTGACGCGGGTCTTGAGGAGGCGGTCGCGAACAGCGGTGTCGGCCTCGACATGATCCAGCATGAGGCGGACCTCTTCAATGAAGGTGCCTATGGGCATGGAGGGGCTGCGGACCTCCGCGGCGGCGAGCGCGAAGGCGTCCGGTGTGATCTGCTCCAGGGTGTCGCTCATGATGTCCTCTCGGGTGGTGAAGGAAGCGCCGAGGTCAAGGCGCGTGAGATGAGCCCTTGAGTCGGACTCAATTTCCTATATGCACGCAGAGAGGTTAGGACGTGCTCCGTGGAGAGGCAAGGGGGGCGCGCTCAAAAAAACCCTTTGTTGTCTGCGGCGAGGGCGTCCAGGGCGTCCTGATATCCGGCTTCGACGTCGCGCTGGAGGTCGAGGAAGGCGTCGAGGTAGCCGCGTCCGGACTCTTCAAAGGGGATGCCGGTGGCGCGGAGGTGCTCCTGGGGGCCTTTGCCGTGGTGGTAGTAGCTGCTGAGCTCGTAGCGGGCGACGAGGGCCTGGCAGCGCGCGCAGCGGACGAAGATGGTGGTGTCGCGTCCGGGGGTGCGGACGATGATGTTGTGGAGCTGGAGGCTCTGGCAAGCCTGGCAGCGCTGGCGGTGGACCTCCATGGGGCGGCTCCGGGGGTGTGGGGGTTCAGTAGATGCCGACGAGATCCCACCAGGCGAGGCCGGCGGTGAGGGCGAGGACGAGGCCGATGAGGGTGACGGCGAGGCCGGGGCGGACGAACTGGGCGGTGGTGAGGTCGCCGGAGCCGAAGGCCATGGCGTTGGGGGGAGTGGAGACGGGGAGCGGCATGGCGAGGGAGCAGGCGAAGGCGATGGCGACGAGGATGGGGGCGCGTCCCTCGACGTGGAGGGAGGCGGCGATGGGGATGATGAGGTTGGCGGTGGCGGTGTTGGACATGACGGAGGACATGAGGCAGGCGGCGGCGCCGAAGACGGCGACGAGGAGGAAGAGGCTGTCTTCGGGGAGGGGGAGGACGCTGAGGAGCCAGCTGGCGAGGCCGCTGATCTCCATGACGCGCCCGAGGAGGAGGCCGCCGCCGAGCATGAGGAGGACATCCCAGGGGAGGGCGCGGAGGTCGCGGGCGTTGAGGATGCCGGCGCCGAAGAGGACGGCGGGTGGGAGGAGGGCGACGGTGCCTGTGGAGAGGCCGTGGAGGTCGGCGGTGATCCAGCCGAGGGCGGTGAGGGCGGCGGTGGCGAGGACGAGGCGAGCGCCGTGGGAGAGGGGTTCGGCGCGTCGTGGCGGGGGTGCGGGGAGGCTGTGGGTCTGTCCGCGGTAGAGGGCCATGAGGACGACCCAGAGGACGCCGAGCATGAGGAGGACGCCGGGGATGCCGATGAGGAGCCAGCGCCCGAAGGAGGGGGCGTAGCCGCCCTCCTGCATGGCGGCGAGGGCGAGGGCGTTGGGCGGGCTGCCGATGGGCGTGCCGAGGCCGCCGATGTTGGCGGCGAAGGGGACGGCGAGGGCGAAGGCGACGCGGTAGCGGTCGCCTGGTGGGAGGGCGTCGCGGATGGGCCCGACGAGGGTGAGCATCATGGCGGCGGTGGCGGTGTTGCTCAGGACGAGGGAGAGGGCCGCGGTGATGCCCATGACGCCCGCGAGGAGGAGGGGGACGGCGTGTCCGGTGCGGGCGATGATGCCTCGGGCGAGGCGCTCGTCGAGCTGGAAGCGCTGGAGTCCGGCGGCGAGGGTGAAGCCGCCGAGGAAGAGGAGGGTGACGTCGGAGAAGAAGGGCGCGGTGAAGGCGGCGTCGGGCGTGGGTGTGCCGTGGGCTTCGAGGGTGGGCCCGAGCCAGCAGATGGAGGCGGCGAGGAGGAAGAAGGAGGTGACGAAGAGGGGGACGGCCTCGGTGATCCAGAGGGCGGCGGCCGTGAGGAGGAGGACCGCGGCGACCTGGGCCGGGGGCGCCATCCCGAGGGCGTCGAAGGCGCCAGCGGCCCAGGCGCCGAGGGCCAGGGCGCAGGTCGCCCCAGCGGCGAGCGCTGGGGCGCGGGGTCGCGGGCTCACCTCTCGTCCATCCAGGAGCGGGCGCGCCGGATCTCCTGAGGCCGCTCGGTGCGGTGGGAGCGGTGGCGGGAGCCGCGCGCGGTGAGGATCTCGGTGGCCTGGGCCGCGGGGAGGAACTCGCGGATGGCGGGGAGGACCTCGTTGGTGTCGAAGAAGCGGCAGGAGAAGATGTCGAAGTGGGCGCGCTGGGTGGCGGGGTGGACGTGGATCGCGATGTGGGACTCCGCGATCATGGTCATGCCGCTGATGAAGTGGCCCTGGCTCGTCTCGACGGGGAGGACGTAGGGGCGCATGATGGGGGTCATGTCGATCTTGCGGGGCAGCTCCTCCAGGAAGTGGAAGAGGGTCTCCAGGGTGGTGGGGCCCTGGTAGCCCTTGAGGTCGAGCATGTAGTGGGGGCCGAAGTCCTCCTTGACGTCGATGGTGGGGAAGCGGCTGGCGACCTCCCCGGGCTCGACGCGGTTGACGAGGTAGTCGGCGGAGGTCTCGCAGGGGAGCGCGCCCTCCAGCAGATAGCGGAGGCGGCGGCGGTCGATGGGGTGGCAGGAGACGAGGTCCGCGAAGAAGCACTCGCGGTAGGAGAAGGTGTGCAGCGTGAAGTGGCCGCCGTCGAGGAAGACGAAGGCGCTGATGCCGGCGTCCTCGGGCTCGACCCCATCGTAATAGGGGAGGAGGAAGGGCGGCATGACGGCGCGGGTGCCCAGGCGATAGGGGATCTCCTGGAGCAGCTCATTGACGAGGCGGATGTCGTCGAAGCGTGAGCGGTAACCCTGGTAGCCGTCCATCATGAAGTGGTGCATCGTCTCGAACCTCCCAGAGGGGCAGGGCCGCCATGGCGCAGGCGGCGGGGCGTGGAGTGAAGGGCGGACAGACGCCAGGCCGGGGGGCCGGGCGGCGAGGAACAATGGTGCTTCCTGGGCTGAATAGCAAGGGGTTTTTACGGCGGGCCGGTCCCCCCCGTGACGCAACCCCCCCGGCCCCGTAACCGCCGACTCCGCTTCGCTTCATCGGCGGAACGGGGCCGGTCCCCCCCGTGACGGGGGGACACCGACGGGTCGCTGGGGTGGGTGG
>CAUJGC010000623.1 GCA_963169075.1 Myxococcota bacterium | reverse complement strand
GCGGGGGAGGTTGGCGGGGGAGATGCCGAGGCCGTCATCGGAGACGGTGAGGGCGACGTGGAGGGGGTCGGGGGCGTGGAGGGCGAGGGTGATGCGGGCGTGGGGTCCGGCGTGCTGGCGGGCGTTCTCGATGAGGTTGGTGAGGAGGGAGGCGAGGGTGGCGGGGTGGATGCGGAGGTCGGGGAGGGGTTGGGGTGGGAGGTCGAGGGGGGGGAGGTCGAAGCGCGCGGCGAGGTCGGCGGCGACGAGGGCGGGCTGGGCGCGCTCGTCGCCGGGGCGGAGGACGTCGGCGCGGGCCAGCTCCGCGAGGCGCGCGATGAGGCGGCTGAGGCGGTCGGCGTCGGCGTCGAGGATGTCGAGGAAGCGGGCGCGCTCGTCGGGGGTCATGGCGTCGGCGTGGTCGCGGAGCAGCTCGGCGGTGCCGCGGAGGGAGGCGAGGGGCGTCTTGAACTCGTGGGAGACGTTGGAGGCGAAGGTCTGGATGTAGGCGGCGCGCTCGTCCTGGGCGCGGGTGAGGGCGACGAAGGCGGCGGAGAGCTGGGCGACCTCGGCGGTGCCGGGGAAGTCGAGGGGGGCGAGGTCGGCGGCGGGGAGGGTGCCCTGGGCGATCTGGCGGGTCTGGTCTGCGAGGCGGCGGAGGGGGCGGGTGATGGTGCGGGAGACGAGGAGGGAGACGAGGAGGGCGACGGCGAGGAGGGTGAAGAGGAGGAGGCCCAGCTCCCAGCGCATGCTCCAGAGGCCCTTGGAGACGTCGAGGGGGGTGCGTGAGAGGATGACGGCGCCGAGGACGTGCTCGCCGTCGCGGATGGGGAGGGCGGCGAAGATGCGGACGCGGGTGCCTCGGCTGAGGGACTCGACGGGGGGCGGGGGCTCGTCGCTGACGCGCTCGCGGAGGATGGCGACGCGCTCGCCCTGGAGGGCGCGCCGGACCTCGGGGCGGTGGGCGATGGAGCGGCCCATGTCGCCGCGGGTGGAGGCGACGACGACGCCCTGGGCGTCCACGACGCGGACCCCGGCCAGGGTGGTGCGCTGGGCGTCCTGGAGGACGGGGAGGAGGAGGAGGCCGGCGGCCTGGGCGGCGGGGTGCGGCGGGGCTTGAGGCGGCGCGGCGTCGAGGGTGGCGGGGTAGATGGTGTCGTTGGCGAGGTCGAGGCGAGGGAGGATGGGGGTGAGGTGATCGGGGCGGGGGCCGGCGGGGGTCTCGGGGCGGGAGGCGAGGTGTCCGAGGGCCTCGGGGGGCGGCGCGTCGGGCTGGGCGCGGAGGGCGTGGAGGTAGGCGGCGCGGACGAAGGCGCCCTGGCTGAAGAGCTCGGACTCGGTGCGTCGGAGCAGCTCGTTCTCGTAGAGGCGGAGGGTGGCGACGCCGCCCAGGGGCAAGGCGAGGATGAGGAGGTTGACGGCCAGGAGGATGGTGCGGAGGCGAGGCCAGGCCCCGCGGGGGTCAGCCACGGCGGCAGGGGCCGAGGCGGTAGCCGACCCCGTGGACGGTCTCGACGGGATCGCCGCCGACGGCGGCGAACTTCTGGCGGACGCGGCGGATGTGGCTGTCGATGGTGCGGTCGGTGACGGTGACGTCGCCGCCGTAGGCGCCGTCCATGAGGGCGTCGCGGGAGTAGACCTTGCCGGGGAAGCCCATGAGGGTGCGCAGGAGGTGCAGCTCGGTGGCGGTGAGGGCGACGGGCTGGCCGTCCCAGGCGGCCTCGAAGCGATCCAGGTCCAGGGCGAGGAGGCCGACCCGGAGGAGGTGGGCGGCGGGGGCGGGCTCGGGGGCGGGCTCGGGGGGCTGGAGGCGGCGGAGGATGGCCTTGACCCGCGCCACCAGCTCCCGGGGCGAGAAGGGCTTGGTCATGTAGTCGTCGCCGCCCAGCTCCAGGCCCAGGACGCGGTCGATCTCCTCGTCGCGGGAGGAGAGGAAGAGGATGGGGACGCGGGAGCGGCGCCTGAGGGCGCGGCAGACCTCGGTGCCGTCCAGCTCCGGCATGGTGATGTCGAGGACGAGGAGGTCGGGGGCGTGGGCGTCGAACAAGGCGAGGGCGGCGGCGCCGTCGGCGGCCTCGACGGTGCGGAAGCCCGCGCGGGTGAGGGCGAAGCGGACGACCTCGCGGAGGTGGGGGTCGTCATCCGCGATGAGGACGAGGCCCGCGTCCATCGTCAGCCCGTCGCCGAGGCGCTGAGGAGGGCGGCGAAGCGCCAGACCTCCTCATAGGTGTTGTAGAGCGGCGCGGGGGCGACGCGCACCACGTCGGGCTTGCGGAGGTCGCAGACGACCCCGGCGGCGTCGAGGCGCTCGTGGAGGGTCTGGACGCCGCCGCCGCGCACCCGGAGGGAGAGCTGGGCGCCGCGCCGCGTCGGCTCGCGCGGCGTGATGACCTCGACCTGCTCGGGGCCCAGGGCGTCGAGGACCTCCAGCAGGTAGCCGGTGAGGCGGAGGGAGCGCGCGCGCAGCGCCGCCATGCCGACCTCCGCGAAGAGGTCGAGGGAGGCGGCCAGGGCGGCGATGGGCAGGACGGGGGCGTTGGAGAGCTGCCAGCCTGCGGCGCCGGGCTGGGGGGCGAAGGTGTGGGGCATCTGGAAGCGGGAGGCGGGGTCGTTGCCCCACCAGCCTGCCAGGCGGTGCAGCTCGGGGCGCTGGGCGTGGCGGGCGTGGACGAAGGCCATGCCGACGCCGCCGGGGCCGGCGTTGAGGTACTTGTAGGAGCACCACGCCGCGAAGTCCACGCCCCAGTCATGCAGGCGCAGCTCCAGGTTCCCGGCGGCGTGGGCCAGGTCGAAGCCGACGACGGCCCCGGCGCGTCGCCCCGCCTGGGTGATCCGCGCCATGTCCAGCGCCTGCCCCGTGTAGTAGTGGACCCCGCCCAGGAGGAGCGTCGCGACCTCGGCGCCCTCCCGCTCCAGGTACGCCTCGACGTCCTCTTCGCGCAGGGCGTGCTCGCCGGGGCGCGGCGCCAGCTCCACCACGGCGTCCTCGGGCGCCAGGCCGTGGAGGCGCGCCTGGCTGGCGACGATGTAGCGGTCGGAGGGGAAGGCCCCCGCCTCGATCACGATCTTCCGCCGCGCCCCCTGCGGCCGATAGAACGAGATCAAGAGCAGGTGCAGGTTCACCGAGAGCGCGTTCATCGCCACGACCTCGCCTGGCTCGGCGCCGACCACCGCCGCGCCGGTGACGGCGACCCGCTCGTGGTAGGCGAACCAGTCCACGCCGGGGGCGAAGTGGCCGTCCACCCCGAGCCGCGCCCAGGCGTCCAGCTCCGCCTCGACGGCGGCGCGGGTGGCCCGGGGCTGGAGGCCCAGCGAGTTCCCGCAGAGGTAGAGCTTCGGCGCCCCGTCCGCGCCGCAGGGCAGGTGGAAGGCGTCCCTGCGGGACGCCACCGGGTCCGCCGCCTCGCGGCGCCGCGCGCCCTCCAGGCCCTCTGACAACACGTCACCCATGCGCCGCGCGCTCCGTCAAAGGCCCGCGAAGCGGGCCGCGTCCATGCCAAGCCACTCCAGCGCGGTCCCGCCGAGCATCCGCGCCCGGTCGGCGTCGCTGAGGCCCTCCAGCGAGCGGATGAGCCGCCCCGGCTCCAGCTCCCCCAGGGGGAAGGGGTAGTCGGACCCCAGCGCGATGCGCTCGGGGCCGACGCGCTCCATCAGGAAGCGCAGCGAGGGCAGATCATGCACCAGCGAGTCGAAGGTCAGCGACTTCAGGAACGACGAGGGGGCCTGCCGGGTGTGGGTCTGGCAGAGGTCGGGCCGGACCTCGAAGCCGTGCTCCACCCGCCCCAGCGTCCCCGGGAACGAGCCGCCGCCGTGGGCGAAGGCGAAGCGCAGCCGCGGCCACCGCTCCAGGATCCCGCCCATGAGGAGGGAGCAGATCGCCAGCGAGGTCTCCGCCGGCATCCCCACCAGCCACGGGAGCCAGAAGCGCGGCATCTTCTCCATCCCCATCATGTCCCAGGGGTGGACGAAGAGGGCGGCGCCCAGCTCCTCGGCGGCCTCATAGAAGGGGTAGAGGGCCGGGTCGTCGAGGTTCCAGGCGTTGACGTGGGTGCCGATCTGCACCCCCGCCAGGCCCAGCTCCTTCATGCAGCGCTCCAGCTCGGTGACCGCCAGCCCCGGGGCCTGGAGGGGGACGGTGCCCAGGCCGACGAAGCGGGTGGGGTGGGCGGCGCAGACCCCTGCGATGTGGTCGTTGAGGAGCTGGGAGAGGTCCAGCGCGTCCTGGGGTCGGGCCCAGTAGCTGAACATGACAGGCACGGTGGAGAGGACCTGGACGTGGACGCCGAAGGCGTCGCCCTCCTGCATCCGCACGCCCGGGTCCCAGCAGTTGCTCTCGATCTCGCGGAAGAAGGTGTCGCCCTTCATCATCCGGGCGCGGCAGGGGGCGTGGTGCTCCAGGCGGATGAAGCCGCCGTAGCCGTAGCGCCGCTCCAGATCCGGCCACCGCTCCGGGAGGATGTGGGTGTGGATGTCGATGGTCAGCATCGGACGCTCAGACGGCCTCCATCACCGCGCCGCACGCCTTGCAGGTGCGGAGCGCCTCGTCGGCCATGAAGCGCCGCATGACGGGGGCCAGCTCTTGGGTGATGTCGGTGAGGTGGAAGAACTCCTCGTAGAGGACCTCGTGGCAGGCCTCGCAGTACCAGCGGAGCCCGTCCTGCTCGCCCTCGCGCCTGCGGCGCTCGACGACCAGCCCGACGCCGCCTGCGGCGCGCTGCGGCGAGTGGGGGACGTGGGCGGGGAGGAGGAAGATCTCCCCGGCGCGGATGGGGATGTCGCGGTGCTCGCCGTCCTCCACGATCTTGAGGACCATCTCGCCCTCCAGCTGGTAGAAGAACTCCTCGCCTGGATCGATGTGGTAGTCCTTGCGCGCGTTGGGTCCGCCCACCACCATGATGATGAACTCCGCGTCTTGATACACCTGCGCGTTGCCCACGGGGGGCTTGAGGAGGTGCCGATGCTCCTCGATCCAGCGCTGGAAGTTGATCGTCTGCAAGCGTCCCATCCGGGCCTCCGGTCCTCCCCCCGCCACCACGCGCCCCACCGCGCCCACCCTAGCACACCCGCGCCCGCTCCCCCAACCCCTCGCCTCGACAAAAAAGGGACGCTGCGGGTTGATTTCGGCTTGACTTTGACGAGGAGGTGTCATAGGCTCTTGCGCACGGGAGCTATGCTCTCCAACCTGTCTGGAGTTCGCCTTCGATGATCTCACGAGCCGAAACGACAACCTGCCTCCAAGCCACCTGCCCGCGCAGCAGCGCGCGCTCGGGGTTGGTGCGCGGTCTGTCGTTCGCAGGCTCCTACGTGCACAATAACATCCCCGCAGACGGTAAGCCGCCCATGGGGTGACCCCGCACGATTGTCCTTGTGGACCTCGTGAGCCCGGTCGCCCCCCAAGGCGCCGGGCTTTTCGACTTTTTGGACCTGCACCCAGGAGGATCTTCCCCCACGATGCAGCACGTGACCCTGAACCGCAGCCCAGCGCGGCTGCCCCACCCCTCCTCGCGGACCCGTCACACGGCCACAAGGAGCTTGACAACGGATGACGCGCGGCGCCCCCTCCTTGAGGTCCCTCGCCTCCTCCCCCTCCCCTCTGGCTCATCTCCGCGCGTTGACGCGCTGAGGCAGCACGCCTGAGCCCGCTGTGCCCCCCCGAGCTGACGAGCCCCCCTCGTCGGCTCGGGAGGACACAGCGCGCAGAGACGTCCCTCCCCAGCGCCCGGCCGCCGCCTGGACACCCCCCGTGTATCCTCTCCCAAGGAGGCCGCGGAGTCCGTCCTCGCGGCGTCCAGACCACAGAGCTTCGCCCGATGGAGGCCGAGGCAGCGCCCAGGGCAGACCGCCGCCACAAGCTCGGCGCCTCTGGCCCCTGGGCTGCGCTCACCGCGCTACGGATCACCGCGACGTGTCGGATATCGTCGCAGCGTGACCGTAGCGCGGTGAGCGCAGCCCAGGGGCGGTCCACCTCGGGAGAACCGGACGATGAACATCAGCCCTACCCTCCTCCTCAACGCGAGCTACGAGCCGCTCACCATCATCCCCTGGCGTAAGGCGCTCCGCTTGATCTTGCTCGGCAAGGCGGAGACGCTCGAGTCCTACCCCGCGCAGCCGCTCCGCAGCGACGCCAGCGCCGTACCCGTCCCGGCGGTCCTCCGCCTCCGGCGCCGGGTCGTCTGGCAGCGGAGCGCCATCCGCTTCAGCCGACAGAACGTCTACCTCCGTGACCGCTTCACCTGCCAGTACTGCCAGGAGCGGCCCACGAAGGCGGAGCTGACCTTCGACCACGTCCTCCCCCGCGCCCGCGGCGGTCGGACCTGCTGGGAGAACATCGTCACCTGCTGCTTCACCTGCAACCAGCGCAAAGGGGACCGCACCCCGGCGGAGGCCGGCCTCCACCTCCAGCGGCCCCCCTTCGCCCCCCGCTGGCTCCCCATTGAGGGCGCCATCGAGCGCAACCCGCAGAGCGAAGAGGTCGATCAGCTCTGGCAGCCGTACCTCTGGACGTGACCCCCCCGGCTGCGTAAGCTCCGGCCCTTCGGGACCGGAGCAACGCAGCCGGAGCCCCCCCGG
>CAUJGC010000622.1 GCA_963169075.1 Myxococcota bacterium | reverse complement strand
CCACCCCCGAGGCCCCGCCCTTCGAAGCCCCCCAGCCTCCCGAGCCCGCCGAGCCCGCCGAGCCCGCAGCGGAAGCCCCCCGCGTCACCCCGCCCCCGACGCCCGCCCGCTGGCTGCGCTGGGCCGCCGCGGCGGCGGTCCTCCTCGCCTGCGGCGGCGCCCTGGCCGTCGCCCTTCGGCCCAGCGAGCCTGCGCCGCCCTCGCCGCTCGCCACCCAGTGGCGCGGCGATCACATGGTGCAGCCCGACAACCCGCCGCGGCCCGCCGCCCAGATCCTCGTCGCCGCCCAGGAGGCCCAGCCCGCCGACGCCCCGGCGACCCCGCGGGTGTCCCTGAAGGCCTACGCCATGGACGCCCTCAACGAGGACGACCCCGCCAGCACCCTCCAGGACGGCTCGGTGATCGCCCCGGGCGCCCTCCTCTCCTTTGACTACGCCGTGGAGGGCGACGCCATCAACGAGGAGCTGCGCTACCTCACCGTCGTCGCCATCCACCAGAGCCAGCGCGCCCAGGAGCAGGCCGTCCCCGAGGGCAAGCAGCTCCTCTGGCTCGTGGAGTCCCACCCCATCCGCGACACCGGCGGCCAGCTCAGCGTCCTCGACGAGGAGGACGTGCAGGTGAAGGCCCCCCCCGGCGAGATGACCATCTTCGGGATCTTCTCCCGCGAGCCCGTCCCCGGACGCGCCATCGAGGACGCCCTCCTCCTGCATCACGCCGGCCCCGCCGCCCTCCCGGATGTCGGAGTCGCGCGCCTGAACCTCAAGATCGAACAATAACAATCAAACAAACAACAAAAAGAATGCATTTTCAATGTCATCCCCCCTGAAGGCGCGCTTCGGCGGCGGGCGGGTGGGGAGGAGGTAGCGCCCGCCGCCGAGATGGGCTAGGGTGTCGAGCCACGACGGTGGGCATCCCACCTGAGCGGCGCGCCTGGCGCGCCTGACCCGAAGACAACCCTCACGCAGAGAGAGGAGGCCCGCGTATGGCTGAGCCGATCGACTACCTTGTGGGGCAGCTCCCCGCGTCCAACCTGACGACGCGCGCGCTGCGCGTGCTGGACTACATCGTCCCCGACGCCTGGGGAAACATCCACGACTTCAACGCGCTGATCGAGGACGTGACGAAGGTCCGGGATCGGGACTTCATCGACCGGATCCACGTCCAGGCCATGCGCTACTACAAGAGCGAGAACGAGAGCTACCAGACGGCGATGCGCCTCTACGCGCTGGTGGACAACGTGGACATCGCCATCGGCGCGGTGTCGGCGGTGAGCAACCTGGGCCGGGACGTGGGCTTCTTGAGCTTCCTGGAGAAGGTGACGCCGAAGGCGGACACCGCCCAGGCCATCGACGCGGCGCTGAAGCTGACCGTGGAGGTGATCGCCTTCTTCCTGCTCTACGATCTGCCGAAGGACAGCTTCAAGTCGTTCGTGGGCGCCCTGGGGGACTACGCCTACGAGGAGAAGATGCGCCTGGCGGCCTGGATCGCCTTTGACGGCCTGGTCCCGCTGGGGCCGGACTTCATGGATCTGATCATCGAGAAGCTCCACAACCTCAGCGCCGACGAGCTGGGGGAGAACAAGCTCTTCAAGGCGGTGAAGGGCTACATCCCGGGCGGCGACAACGACGACAAGCTGAACTTCATCCAGCGGGCCGTCGGCTCGGCGGCGGGGTGGGTCAACGGCTTCGTCGAGGAGCACAACATCACCCAGGAGGGCGTCGTCAAGCGCATCCGCGGCGCGCTGGACGTGGCCGACAAGAGCCTGGACTATGTGGCGGCGGCCATCGACGTCAGCACCAACTACTTTGAGCACACCGGGACGCAGACCGTGGCGCGGGCGGTGATCCGCCGCGCCTGGGACGACCTCCGCCCCGCGTGGGAGGCGCGCCAGCGCGCCAGCAGCGGCGGCGGCTCCGCCTCCGCCGGGCGCGACGCGATGGACGGGGCCAACGCCGCAGCGGCGGCCGCCGCCGCTGCCGCTGCCATGGCCGGCGTGACCCAGGCCAACGAGGACGCCTGGGCCGACGACTGGGGCAGCGAAGAAGAGGAGAAGCCCGCCCCCGCCCCCAAGAAGAAAGAGGCCGGGGAGTGGGACGACGAGTGGTGAGCCGCCGCTCTCCCGCGTGAGCCCCCTACCCGAGCCCCATGCTCTTGAGGCGTGAGGCGAGGGTGGTGGGCTTGACGCCGAGCAGCTCGGCGGCGCCGCCGGGGCCGCGGATGCGGCCCTCGGCCTTCTCCAGCGCCCGGCGCACGTTCTCCCGCACAAACGCCTCCATCTGCTCCTCGCTCCAGACCTCGCCGGGCGCCGGGGAGGTGACGGGCGCGGCGTGGGGCGCGCCTGGAGCGGCTGCGGCGGCGTGAGCCTCCCCGAGGAGGCCCATGTCGTCGAAGGAGAGGTGGCCGGTGAGGCGCGAGCGGATCATGGCGCGCTCGACGGCGTTCTGAAGCTCGCGGATGTTGCCAGGCCAGGTGTAGCTCTGGAGCTGCTGGATGTGCCGGGCGGTCAGCGCTGGCGCGGCGGGGAGGCCGAGGCGGTGGGCCTTGCGCTCCATGAAGTAGGCCGCCAGGAGGGGGACATCCTCCAGGCGCTCGACCAGGGCGGGGACGGCGATGGGGAAGACGTTGAGGCGGTAGTAGAGATCCGCGCGGAAGCGGCCCTCCTGGGATTCGACGGCGAGGTCGCGGTTGGTGGCGGCGATGATGCGGACGTCCACCTCGCGGGTCTTCTCTTCACCGACGCGCTCGTAGGTGCCCTCCTGGAGGACGCGGAGGAGCTTGCTCTGGAGGTCGAGGGGGATCTCTCCGACCTCATCGAGGAAGAGGGTGCCGCCGTCGGCTGCGGCGAAGCGGCCGAGGCGGCTCTGGACGGCGCCGGTGAAGGCGCCCTTGACGTGCCCGAAGAACTCGGACTCGTAGAGCTCGCGGGGGATGCAGGCGCAGTTGACCTTGATGAGGGGGCCGTCGGCGCGGCTGGAGCGCTTGTGGATCTCGTGGGCGACCAGCTCCTTGCCGGTGCCGGAGGGGCCGATGATCAAGACGTTGGCCTCGGTGGGGGCGACCATCTCGATCTTCTCGACGACGGCGTGGAGGGCGGGGGAGGCGCCGACGATGCTGCCGTATTGAGTTGAGAAATCAAGCTCCTTCCGAAGCTCGACGTTCTCGGCTTCAAGCTTGTTCTTGAGGGCGCGGATCTCCTCCATGGCGTGCTCCAGCTCGGCGGTGCGTGCCTTGACGCGGCGCTCAAGCTCTTCGTTGGCGCTGGCGAGGGCGAGCTGGAGCCTCCGGAGGGTGAGGTGGGTCTTGATGCGGGCGAGGACCTCGGCGTGCTCGATGGGCTTGGTGATGTAGTCCACGCCGCCGGCCTGGAAGCCTTCGAGCTTGTCGTGGGGCTCGGAGAGGGCCGTCATGAAGATGACGGGGATGTTGGCGGTGACGGGGTCGGCCTTGAGGCGTCGGCAGGTCTCGAAGCCGTTGAGCCCGGGCATGAGGACGTCCAGGAGGATGAGATCCGGGGTGTTGCTCCTGGCGCGCTCCAAGGCGAGGTGTCCGTTGGTGGCGACGAGGAGGTTGTATCCGGTGTCATCCAGGTAGTCGATCAGGACGTGGAGGTTGGCCGGCGTATCGTCGACCATGAGGATGGTGGCGTCAGCGAGGGAAGGGTTCATGAGTCCGTGGTCTGGTAGAGGGCGCTGAGGAGGTCGCAGATCTCCTGCATCTGAAAGGTGAAGGTCAATCTCTCCAGTCGCTCCCAGAGGGTCTCGCTCTCCGGGAAGCGTTGTCTGAGGTGCGCGAGCTCTTTCCGAACGCGCATGATGCGTCCCTGCTTGGCGTTGAGGCGGAGGTCTTCGAGGGCCTCGGCCGGGGGGAGGGGGTCCTGTGCGTCGCGGGAGGGGCCCGCGACCTGGTTGAGCTGGAGGGAGGCTGCGGCGTCGGTGGTGCGCCAGGTGAGGTGGAGCTGCTCCGCGAGGATGTCGAGCAGCTCTTCGAGCTGGACCGGCTTGGGGAGGAAGTCGTCGCAGCCAGCGCCGAGGCTCTGGGCGCGGTCGCGCTCGAAGGCGCTGGCGGAGAGGGCGACGACGCGGGTGTTGTCGTAGACGGGGTCGAGGCGGAGTCGTCGGACGGCCTCGAAGCCGTCCATCTCGGGCATGACGAGATCCATGAGGACGATCTCGGGGCGGAAGGAGGAGGCGACCTGGAGGGCCTCGATGCCGTTGGAGGCCTCGCTGAGCTCGAAGCCGAGGGGTTCGAGCATGTTGTAGAGGATGGAGCGGTTCTCCCAGCGGTCATCGACGATGAGGACGCGGCGGGCGGGGCCTTCGTAGCCGATGCGGCGCTGGAGTCCGCGGATGGGGGTGCTGCGGTCGCTGGCGGCGAGGGGGAGGACGACGGTGAAGGTGGAGCCTGCGCCGGGCTGGCTCTTGACGTGGATGGAGCCGCCCATCAGCTCGGTGAGGTGCTTGGTGATGGAGAGGCCGAGGCCGGCGCCTTGTTGGCTGAGCTGGGCGTTGTGCTCGTGGGCCTGCTGGAAGGGCCGGAAGATCTCGTCGAGGCGGTCGGAGGGGATGCCGACGCCGGTGTCCTGGATGACGAAGTGGATGTCGTTGCCGTGCTCGGCGGGGACCACGGCGAGGTGGATGCCGCCGCGCTCGGTGAACTTGATGCCGTTGTTGAGGATGTTGAGGAGGATCTGGCGGAGGCGTCGGCTGTCGCCACGGATGTAGCGCGGGAGATCGGAGGCGAGCTTGACGGAGAGCATGAGGCTCTTCTGTCGCGCCTTGATGCGTGTGATGTCCACGACGTGGCGGAGCAGCTCGGCCAGGTCGAAGTCGGAGAGCTGGATGTCGAGCTTGCCGACCTCGATGCGGGAGAGGTCGAGGACGTCGTTGATGAGGGTGAGGAGGTGCTCGCCGCTGCGGTGGATGATCTGGACGCCGCGCTGCTGCTCGGGGTTGAGTCCGCTCTGGCCGAGGATCTGGGCGTAGCCGAGGACGGCGTTGAGGGGCGTGCGCAGCTCGTGGGACATATGGGCGAGGAAGGCGCTCTTGGCCTCGTTGGCGGCCTCCGCGATCTGGATGTTGCGCTCCAGCTCGCGCTCGGTCTGCTTCTGGAGGGTGATGTCGGTGAGGCAGGCGAGGGTCTCGTCGTGTCCGTCGGCTTCGACGGGGACAGCGGCGTAGAGGACGTCGAGCCAGGTGCCGTCGGCGCGTCGGAGGCGGAGGGGGACGTCGCGGACGGGCTCTCCGCTGAGGAGGCGCGGCTGGATGGTCTCCTGGACGGTGGCGAGGGAGGGCGCGTCGAGGAGGTCGAGCCAGCAGGTGCCGACGACGTGCTCGCGGGCGTAGCCGAGGGTGTCGAGCCAGCAGCGGTTGGCGTCGAGGAGGCGTTGCTGCTTGTCGCAGGATTGGAGGAGGATGGGGAGGTGCGCGTAGAGGGCCTGGAAGCGCCGCTCGGCGCGCCGGGTGAGGAGGCGGAGGGGGCCGGACTCACGCGGCGGGGGGGCGACGGCGAGGGGCGGGGCCGCCTGGAGGATGAGGATGAAGAAGATGCGTCCGTCGCGCTCCTCAGCGAGGACGACGGCTTCGGCGCGGTCGTACTCGGCCTGGGCGGGGAGGTCGAAGAGGCGGGTCTGGGAGCCTGCGAGGCGCGCCTGCGCGCCGAGGGTGAGCCAGTCCTGCTCGGTGAGGCCGGGGAAGAGGACGGTGGCGGAGAGGTGGAGGAGGTTGGGGGCGACGTGGAGGAAGAGGCGCTTCGCGGCGGGGTTGGCGTAGGCGACGTGGAGGGAGGGGGAGAGGTAGAGGATGGCGTTGGGGAGCTTGCCGCAGCACACATAGGCGAGGTGATAGGAGAGCGCGGGGGAGAGCAGCTCCATGGAGGGGAGGGCATCCTGGAGGTCGTGGGGTGTGCTCATGAGGTGTTGGTGGTGTGCTGCGGTTCCATGTAGGGGTCTGTGGACCCCAGTGAGGTCATTGAAGATAAGCGCCGCGTCTCCTGGGGGCAACCCGACAGGGTTTCAACAGGGCGATTCCCGCAGGGCTACACGTTGGCGGCGACGCCGCGGGCGCCACGCTCAGCGGGGACGAGGGTTTTTTCGAGGCGATCGAGGGCGTCCTGGAGGGCCTCCAGGCGGGTGGCCCAGGCGTCGAAGGGGCGGCGCTGGGCGCGGTGCAGCTCGTCGCGGAGGCGTTGCTCGGTGCGCCGGGCCTCGTCGAGCTGCTCCATGCAGGCGATCCAGGCGGAGCGGCGCAGGGGGGTGGGGTCGCGCTGGAGGGCGTCGCAGCGCAGCTCCAGGGCCTGGAGGCGGAGGCTGATCTCCTGGAGGTCCCGCTGGCGGTCATCCTGGGGCGCGGGGAGCGAGGGGGCTTCGTCGAGGGCCTGCGCGAAGGAGAGGGGCGCGGGCTCCACAGGCGCCTCCCACTGGAGGGCGACGATGGCGGGGGCCTCATGCTGAGCGTCGGCCTGGGCGGTGGCCTGGGGTTGTTGGCATGCGCCGAGGAGGGCGAGGGACGGCGCGGCGAGGAGGAGTGCGCGGTTGAGGCTGAACATGGCGTGTCTCCGGGGTGAGGGGCGCGCTCGGCGGCGTGGTGTGGGTCCGCCGAGCGCAGCGGCGTCCAGGGAGGTGGGCGATCAGCCCGCCTTGTCATCGAAGCGCGCTCCGATGTCCTCCAGCGCCTCGTCCATCTCGTCGAGGGCGCCGTTGACGCCCTCCTTGAAGTCATCCCAGGCGTCGTCGGTCTTGTCGTCCAGGGTGGAGAGCTCGCGGCTCAGCTCGCGGCGCTCGGCGCGGAGGGCCTGCATCTCTTCGCGGACCTCCTGCTTGACGGAGCTGGAGGCGTGCTCGACCTGATCTTCGAGCTTGTCGAGCTTCTGGTCGATGGTGTTGAGGCGCGCCTGGGTCTCGCGTTGCAGCTCGCGCTTCTCCTGGAGGATGTCGCGCTTGGCGTCGAGGTAGTCCTGGCGGACCTCCTGCTGGGCCTCGCGCTGCTCGGCGGCTTGCTCCTGGGGAGACTCGTGGCAGGCGACGAGGCCGATGACAGCAAAGATGGAGGCGGCGATTGTTGATCGGGTGGCGAGCTTCATGGTGGGCTCCTTTTCAGGGTGGATGTCAAACAACGTCGGGTGTTCCTGGGGGCCGGTGCGCTCAAGCGCGCGCGCGGCGGACGATCTCCACGAGGGTGGAGAGGGCGAAGAGCACCAGGGCGACGATGAAGATGATCTTGGCGATGCCCGCGGCGCTGGCGGCGATGCCGCCGAAGCCGAGGAGAGCAGCGATCAGCGCGACGACGAGGAAAGCGAGGGCCCAATACATGACGGTTCTCCTGAAGGTGGGGTGGGGTGAAGCGGGCGGCCCCAACGCGGGGCCACCCGGGCGGCGCGGCTCAACGCGAGCGCGCCGGGGGGATTGGGGTTCGGCTCACCACATGACGGTGTAGCCGATGTTGAAGGCGGTGGCGTTGTTGACGGCCAGCAGGGTGCCGTTGCTGGTCTCGATGGAGTCGGTGGTGCTGAGGCTGTACTCCAGGGAGGGGGTGAGGATGCCCGAGCGACCGATCATGATGTTGGAGCCGATGCGGGGGGCGAGGGTGAGGCCCGTGCCGTTGTCCTCGATGTAGGAGACGCCGGCGCCGACGCCGATGAAGCCGAAGACGGAGTCGTTGAAGGGGAGGTGGAAGGAGGGCTCGACGAGGGCATCGACCGCGAAGAGGTCATCGGAGCCCTGGGCGCTGATGTAGGTCATGCCGGGGATGAAGGAGACCTGGAAGTTGTCCGCGACGAACCAGCCGATGCTGGGGTTGGCCTGGACCTGGCTGAACCTGGGGTTGGCCTGGATGCCGAGGGAGCCGCCCAGCTCCAGGACGCCCGCGCGTCCATAGGCGGTGGAGCCGCCGACGCCAGCCTGCTCCTGGACGCCGTCCTCGGTGACGATGGTGGGGCGGGGGGCCTGGGGTTGGGGGTCGAGGTCTTCGCCGCGCTTGGGGGTGCCCTGGGTGGTTACGTCGTCGTCGGTGCCTTGCGCGAAGGCGGCAGCGGGGATGAGCAGGGCGGCGATCAGGGTCGTGGTCAGGGTCAGGGTCTTCATGGTGTGCTCCGTGGGAGTGAGGGCGCGCAACGGCGCGCGCCGGGTGTATGAGAGGGGCGCCGACGCGCGTCGTCCGGGTAGGTGGGTTGGCTCAGCGGGAGGCGGTGCTGGAGGGCACGATGATGATCTCGACGCGGCGGTTGTTGGCGCGTCCCTCGGGGGAGTCGTTGGAGGCGATGGGCTCGGCCTCACCGGCGCCGGTAGCGGTCAGGCGGAGGGAGGAGACGCCCTGGGACTCCAGGTAGGCGCGGACCGCGTCAGCGCGTTCTCGCGAGAGGGTGTCGTTGTAGTCCTCGTCGCCGACGGCGTCGGTGTGGCCTTCGATGACGACGCGCTGGTCAGGGTGGTCCTTGAGGGCCTGTGCGACGACGTCGAGCTTCTCTTTGGCGTGCTCGCGCAGCTCGGCCTTGTCGAACTCGAAGAGGACGGCGCCGGAGATGGAGATCACGGTGGTGTCTGCGACGCGCTCGACCTTGGCGCAGTCTTTGAGGCCCAAGGCGAGGGCCGAGGCGAGGCGCTCCTGGTTGGCGGTGCGCTGGTCTTCGGCGGCGCGCTGGTCGAGCTGGAGGAGGGCGAGCTTGGCCTTGCGGTCGGCGGTGTAGGCGTAGGCTCGGGTGAGGGGCTCATCGCCCTCGTCATCGTAGGCGGCTTCGGCCTTGTCCATGGCGCGGGTGGCGTCCGCGAAGGCGGTGGGGGCCAGCATGGGGGCGTTGGATTGCTTGGCTTGGGCGTAGGTGTTTCGCGCGGACTTCAGCTCGGCTGGCGCGGAGGCGCAGCCCACGGCGATGAAGAGGAGGCTGGCGGAGGCGGAGGCGAGGGTGAGGTTGCGGAGGATGGCGTTCATGGGGTGCTCCCTGTGTCTAAAAAGTGTTTAAATAAAAGATCTTGGCCCTGAAAGCCCAACACGGGCGAGGGGAGGAGGGGGGTCAGCGTCGGGTGTTGAGGCTGGCCTCCAGGTTGCGCGCCTGGACGAGCGTGGCGTCGGCGTCATCGCGGGTGGCGTCCAGCCTGGCGTAGCCGAGGGCGACCTCAGCGTCAGCCTGGGCGCGGGTGAGGGAGGCGCGCGCCTGCTCGTGGTCTTCGTTCTTGATGTGCTTGCGGGCCTGGGTGAGGTGGTCCTCGGCGCGGCTGAGGAAGCTCTGGGCCTGGGGGTCCTCCTCGGCGCCCTGAACGCGGGCCAGCTCGATGGTGTAGGCGGGCTGTTGGAGTTCGTCCTTGGTGACGGGGGTGGCGCAGGCCGCGAGGGCGGCGGCGGGGAGGAGCGCGGCGAGGGGGAGGAGGGTGCGTTGGAGGTTCATGACAAGCTCCGGGTAGAGGGTTGATGAGCCGAGGGCTCGTGGTGCTCAGCGCCGCGGCGGAGCCGCCGGCGATGCCAACCCTTGAAGCCAGAGCCGTGCCAAGGCGATGAGCCCCGTCGCAGCCGGTGTCGAGCTTGAACACCCGGCGCAAGCCGACGAGATCTCGTCGATTTGCGCAGCGAGATCTTGTTGTTGACGAGATCTCGTCGTCACGGACCCGGGGGGGTCAGGCCGCGGAGGAGGCGCTCATGCCAGAGGAGCATCTCGACGGCGCCGGGGCCCTGGTTCCAGATGTAGTCGTGGGGGCCTTCGGTGAGGAGGAAGGCGTGGGGGACCTCGGCGCGGGTGAGGGCGCGGGAGAGGGCCTCGGTGGCGCGGCGGAGGCCGTCGCGGGTGGAGGTGACGAGGCGGAGCTGGAGGCCGTGGTCGCGGTGGGCGCGCTGGGCGGCGCGGACCAGCTCGGGGATCTCGTCGAGGGTGATGGCGGGCTGCATGGCGCCGACGGAGCGGAAGCGCTCGGGGTGGTAGAGCCCGACGAGGAGAGCGACGCGGCCGCCGAGGCTGACGCCGTCGATGGCGAGGGGTGCGTCCTGGGCGTCGGCCTGGGGGACGAGGGTGTCGAGGAGGAAGCGGGCGAAGGGGCGTGCCTCCTGGGGGGTGGCGTGGATGAGGTCGGGGGTCCAGGGGGTGAGGAGGCGGAGGTCGCGCCAGGGTTGCGCGGCGAGGAGGTCGTTGAGGAGGCGGAGGCGCTCGGGGGTGACGAGGCCGCGGAAGGCGGCCTCGGTGAGGGGTGGGTTGAGGAGGGCGCGCCGGGCGTCGTCGAGGAGGTAGTAGCGGCGCCAGCCCGAGGCGCCTCGGTCGAGGGTGCCGGACTCGCCGCGTCCGTGGAGGGCGATGAGGGTGCCGGGTGCGTCTTCGGCGGGGAGCAGTTCGGCGCGGTAGGCGATGCGGCCTGGGGCGCGGGGGAAGTCGAGGGTGCGCCAGGCGGGTGCGTCGGGGGTGGGCGGGGAGGGGGTGGGGGCGGAGGGGGTGGGGGGCGGAGGGGGCGGAGGGGCGGAGGCGGCAGGTGGCGGGGTCGAGGCGGCGGGCCCGGCGTCGCAGGCGACGAGCGGGGCGGCCGCAGCGGCGAGGAGGAGGCGGAGGAGGTCGCGTCGGGAGAGGGGGTGGGGTGGCATGGGGCTCCTTGGGACGCGGCGGCTGGACAAGGGGGCGGGGGTGTATCATGCTGGACGCGCGCACCGGCTGGCGCGGAGAGAGTATAGCGGAAGCCAAGGTGAGGGTGTGATGCGAGAGCGAGCAGGACGAGGCAGGTGGGTGGCGGTGGTGTGGTTGGCGGCGGCGCTTGGGGCGGCAGGTTGCAGCGACGCGGCGAGCGAGGGGCCTGTCGGGGGGGCGAACGCGGACGCGGGGGGCGACAACAGCGGCGCGGGGACGAACAACGCGCCCAACAGCGCGCCCAACAACGCAGCGCCCAACAACACAACGCAAAACAATGTAAATAACAATCAAAATACATGTTCATCGCGTTGTGGTGAGGTGTGCTGCCTGGAGGATGAGCTCTGCTTCGCCGGGGCCTGCGCGCCGCGGAGCGCGCTCTGCGGGGTGGAGCTGTGCGCGGAGGATGAGGTGTGCGAGGAGGGGGCGTGCCGGATCGCGTGCGAGACGGTGCGCTGCGGCGCGGCGCAGGAGGTGTGCTGCGGTGCAGGCGAGGTGTGCCTCTTTGAGGCGTGTACGGAGCCGGGGCCGCCGTGCGCGTCGTCTGAGGAGTGCGCGCTGGACGCGTACTGCGAGACGAGCCTGGGGGTGTGCGTGCCGACGAGCGCGAACCCGAACGCGTGCGTCTACATCCCGCCGGTGGGGGAGTTTGCGCCGGTGCAGGAGTGGCAGTGGAGCGGCGGCGGGGCCTACCCGGAGTTCAACCAGGTGATGATGATGCCGTCGGTGGCGAACCTGACGGACGACAACGGGGACGGGGTGGTGAGCAGCGAGGACGTGCCGGACGTGGTGTTCACGGCGTTCTCGGGGAGTCGGTACAACAGCGCGGGGGTGCTGCGGGCGCTCTCGGGGGACGACGGGCGGGTGCTCTTTGAGCACGAGGTGGGGGCTCGTGCGGGGAACTGCCCGGCGCTGGCGGATCTGGACGGCGACGGGGTGCCGGAGATCCTGGTGGAGCGCGCGCCGGACGCAGGGGGGGAGGCGGTGCTGGCGGTGCGGGTGAGCGGGGAGGTGGTGGGGGAGAGCGCGGGGGTGGGGACGGGCTCGGGGGGGGTGACGGTGGCGGATCTGGACGGTGACGGGTCGCCGGAGGTGGTGGCGCGGGATCGGGTGCTGGACGCGCAGGGGGGGACGCTCTGCACGTTCGACGCGGGGGCGTCGGTGCCGGTGGCGCTGGATCTGAACCTGGACGGGCTCCAGGAGGTGTTCAACGGGACGACGGCGTACCGGCTGGGGCTGGATGGCGGCGCGTGCCCGGTGATGTGGTCGTCGCCCTTCAGCGGGCTGCCCGCGGTGGGGAACTTCGACGACGACCCGGAGGCGGAGCTGGTGGTGGTGGGGAGCGGTCAGGTGACGGTGCTGGATCACCAGGGTGCGCCGCTGTGGAGCGTGGAGATCCCCATCGACGCGCCGCGCGTGGCGGAGATCTACCAGCGGACCTGCGAGTCCACGACGTGCAACAGCCAGGACCCGGCGTACTTCAAGGGGTGCTGCCCCGGCGGCGGGCCGCCGACGGTAGCGGACGTGGACAACGACGGGGAGGTGGAGATCACGGTGGCGGCGCGGTGGTACTACCTGGTGTACGAGACGGACGGGAGCGTCCGGTGGGCGCACAAGACGCAGGATTTTTCGTCGGCGGTGACGGGCTCGTCGGTCTTTGACTTCGAGGGGGACGGGCGGGCGGAGGTTGTCTATAATGATGAGCTGAACCTGCGGATCTATGACGGTGCGGGGTCGGAGGAGGACGTGGACGGGGACGGCTACCGGGACGCGAAGATCCTCTTTGAGACGCCGAACCCGTCGGGGACGCTGGCGGAGTACCCGCTGATCGTGGACGTGGACAACGACGGGAACGCCGAGATCGTGGTGGCGGCGAACAACTACGCCTTCCCCGGCGAGACGGGCATCCGGGTCTTCGGGGACGCGCAGGACAACTGGGTGCGGACGCGGCGGATCTGGAGCCAGCACGCCTACCACGTCACCCACATCACGGAGGAGGGGCAGGTGGTGGCCGGGGAGCCGGCGTGGTGGCAGGCGCGCTCCACCAACGCCTTCCGGCTCAACGTGCAGCCGGAGGGGCTCTTCAACGCGCCGAACCTCGTGGTGGAGGCGATGAGCCGGGACGAGGCGGGGTGCCCGGCGCGGCTGACGCTGCGGGCGCGGGTGGCGAACCTTGGGGCGCTGGGGGTGCCGCCGGGGCTGTCGGTGTCGTTCTGGCTGGACGCGGCGGGGACGGGGCGCCTTTTGTGCGAGACGCAGGTGGAGGGGCCGCTGCCTCCAGGGGGGCGCGAGGAGGTGAGCTGCACCTGGGAGATCCCGGAGGGTGAGGTGAACCTGACGAACCTGACGATCGTGGCGGCGGTGGACGTGTCGGGGGCGACGCCCGGGGGGGAGCACAACGAGTGCGCGGAGGACGACAACACGCGGGTGAGCGCGGGGCAGCGGTGCTTGCCGCCGGGGTGAG
>CAUJGC010000621.1 GCA_963169075.1 Myxococcota bacterium | reverse complement strand
CGCGATCCCGCTGGGCCTCTGGCGGCAGAGCGCCGCCCTCCTGCGCCAGCTCCCCGACCTCATGCGTCGCCTCCGCGCGCTGGAGGAGCCGCCGTGACACCTCGAACGTACATGGGGGTCTGGGGGAGCTTCCCCCAGCCGCCGGAGGCAACCCGAAACCCAAGAAAAATAAATGTAATTCTATATAAAATTAAATTTATTTTACTTGGGTTTCGCGATGCCTCCGGCGGCCAGGGGTCAGTGACCCCTGGACCCCATTTTTTCCGAGGCGAGGGGGTATGAGCCTGCACCCGCTGGCGGTGATCGATCCTCGGGCGGAGGTGGCGGAGGGGGTGGAGGTCGGCCCCTTCGCGGTCGTCGGCGCCGGGGTGCGGCTGGAGGCCGGGGTGGTCGTGGGGCCGCACGCGGTGCTGGAGGGGCCGACCTGGATCGGCCCGGGGACGTGGATCGCCCCCTTCGCGGCGGTGGGCGGCGCGCCGCAGCACAAGCGGGGGCAGGAGGAGGCGGGGACGCTGGAGATCGGCGCGCGCTGCACGGTGCGCGAGTACGTCACGCTGAACCGGGGGACGCGGAGCGGCGGCGGGGTGACCCGGATCGGGGACGACGTGCTCTTGATGGCGGGGGTCCACGTCGCCCACGACTGCCAGGTGGGTTCGGGCGCGGTGCTCTCCAACGGGGCGACGCTGGCGGGGCACGTCGAGATCGGCAGCGGGGCGACGCTGGGGGGGCTCTGCGCGGTGCAGCAGTTCTCCCGCATCGGTCGCCTGGCCTTCATCGCGGGTGGGGCGCGGGTGGCGCGGGACGTGCCGCCCTTCGCTCGCGCGGCGGGGGATCGGGCGTGCCTGGAGGGGTTGAACCGCGTGGGGCTGGAGCGCGGCGGCGTCGAGCTGCCCGCGCGCCTCGCGCTGCGCGCAGCGTGGCGCGCCCTCTTCATGGAGGGCCCCACGGTGGCGGAGGCCACGGCCCGCCTGCGCGCCGCAGGGCTCCGCGCCGCCGAGGTGGCGGAGCTGTTGGACTTCATCGAGGGCTCAAAGCGCGGGCTCTGCGCGCTGAGGAGGCGATATGACGACGCGGCGGATGCGGGTTGAGGGCTGGGGGCGGGTGGGCTTGACGCTGGCGGCGCTGGCGGCGCTGGCGGCGAGCTGCACCTGCGACGGCGGCGGTCCAGGCGAGGTCCCTCCGGGCGCCGACGCGGGCCCAGGCGAGGCGAAGGAGGCGGATCGTCTCCAGGAGGTCGAGCCCAACGACGCCCCCGACCAGGCCACCCCCTTCATCGAGGAGGCGACGGCGCCAGGCTCGCTCCTCCTGCGCCCGATGCGCGGCGAGCTGAGCGGCGCAGGCGACGTGGACTGGTACCGCCTGCGGGGCGAGCCCAAGGCGCTCATGCGGAGCCTGGAGGTCAAGCCCGAGGGAGGGCAGGGGGATCTGGTGCTCCTCTGGGGCGCGCGGGACGCGGCGCAGAACCTCGCCCCTCCAGGCGAGCCCGAGCGCATCCCCAACCTGGGCCTGGGGGAGGTGTTGATCGGCGTGCGGGCGGAGGGAGCGGCCTCGCTCCGCTACACGTTGGAGCTGAAGCGCCTGCCTGCGCGCTCCACCCCGGACGTGGAGGAGGGCCCCGAAGGAGCTGAGCTCAGCGCCAGCGCGCCGGGCGATCTCCAGGGTTTGATCAATTTTTCAGGTGATCTTGATGTGTTCAAGGTGGATCTGTCCGGCTTGAAGGATCGCTCCGTCCTCGGGGTCGAGGTCCGCGGCCCGGGGATCACCGCCGAGATCGGCCCCTGGAACGGCGCGCCGCAGCTCACGCTTCAGGCGGCGACGGGGGAGGTGGCCTCGATCCCCAACCTGGGGATCGCGGAGGGGACGAGCGCGCTGCGGGTCGCCGTGCGCGCTCAGGACGCCTCCCGCGCCCTGCCGGACGCCTGGACCGTGCGCCTCATCGCCCCGCCGCCGCCCCCCGAGGGCGTCACGCTGGAGGTCGAGGGGCTCCCGCAGCCCCAGGAGCTGGCCGCCGCGCCCGGCGTGCAGAGCTACCCGGCGGGGGCGGGGCACCCGGCGGGCAAGCCGCCCGGCGCGCGGGCGCAGGGCTACCTCCACGACCTCGCGGATCAGGACGCCTTCACCTGGACGCTGCCGCCGCTGGAGCGCCCCGGCCTGGTCTATGTGGTGAGCGCCACGCTGGAGGGGGGGCGCGAGGACGATCTCCTCCTGCGCTACACGCTCCCCAGCGGCACCCAAGGCGAGGTCAGCGCCGGAGGCCCAGGCGCCGGGGAGCGCCTCTGCAACGTCCTCCCGGGGCCGGGCGTCATCCGCCTGGAGGTCGCTCGGGCGGCCGCCGATCCGGCCGCCGACCCGGCGCCGCTCCAGGCCCGCTACACCCTCCGCCTGGAGTCCCGCATCGAGGAGGGGGTCGAGGTCGAGTCCAACGACATCGATCCCCACGCGACCCCGCTCCCCGCCCCCGGCGCCCAGGTCATCGGCTGGCTCTCGATCCCCGAAGACGTGGATCTCTACGCCCTGGAGGTCCGCCCCGGAGAGGCCCCTGCGCCTCCTCCGAAGCCCCAAGGCGAGGGCGGGGGCCTCTCCCGCGCCCTGGACCGCCTCGTGGACGCGCCCCCAGGCGAGGACGACGCCCCACCCGCGCCCGTCCACGTCGAGGTCGAGATCGAGACCCGCGGCCTCATCGTCGAGGCGGCCCTCCTGGACCCCGACGGCATCGCCCTGGTGACGCGCCGCCAGCAGATCGCGGGCGATCCGCTCCAGCTCGTCGCGGACGTCCCGCCGGGTCGCTACCTCGTCCGGGTCCGCGACGCCGGGGGCGACCGCGCCTCCTGCGACGGCGGCTACACCGTCCGCTGGATTACGCCATGACCGAGGCGCTGCGCCTCGCCTCCCTCGGCCAGCACTTCACCCCCCAGGCCGCCGCCGAGGCCCTCACCGCCGAGCTGCTCCGCGCCCGCCCCGACTGGCTCGCGCTCCCTCGCCCCCTCCGCGTCCTGGACCCGGCTTGCGGCGCCGGGGATCTCCTCCTGGGCGCGGCGGCGGCGGCCCGCCGCGCGGGCCTCCAGGTCGAGGCCCTCGGCGTGGAGCTGGACCCCGCCGTCGCCGCCCAGGCCCGCCCCAGGCTGGAGGCCGCGAGCGCCTCCCTCCGCTGCGCCGACGCCCTCACCCTCACCCGCGACGCGCTCCCCTGGCGCCCCGATCTCGTCGTCCTCAACCCCCCCTACATCGGAGAGAAGGGCCACCAGGCCCTCTTCACCGAGGTCGCCGCGCGCGGCGGCGTCTGGCGCGAGCGCACCCGCCCTCGCATGGATTATCTCTATTATTTTATACACTTCTCCCTCGACTTGTTGAGCCCCTCCGGCGAGCTGCTCGCCCTCACCACCGCCTACTGGCCCGCCGCCACCTCCGCCCGCGCCCTCCGCGCCGACCTCCTCGCCAGGGCCCGGCTCCGGGGCTGGGTCCAGCTCACCCAGCGCCCGCTCTTCCCCGGCGCCCTCGGCCAGCACAACCTCGTCGCCTTCTTCGCAGGCCCCCAGGCCCCCGCCGCCGACCCCGTCCACCTCACCGCCGCCTGGGACGGCGCCGACCTCCGCATCACCGCCCGCGCCGCAGCGGCCCACCCCACCTCCGACGACCCCTGGCGCCCCGACGCCCCCCCCGACGACCTCGCCTGGGTCGAGTCCGTCCGCGCGCGCTGGCTCCGCCTCGACGCCGTGGCCCTCGACCGCCAGGGGGTCGTCTCCGGCGCCGACCGCCCCGACGGCCAGCCCTGCTTCCTCTGGCGCCAAGACGAGCTGGAGGCGCGCGGCTGGTGGGACGCCCCCTGGCGCCCCGCCTGGTTCAAGCCCCTCCTCCGCGGCTCCGCCCTCGCCCCGCGCCAGGAGATCACCGCCCCCCCCGGCCCCCGCAAACAGCGGGAAAAAGACGCCGCCACCCCCCCCCCCCCCCCCCCCCGC
>CAUJGC010000620.1 GCA_963169075.1 Myxococcota bacterium | reverse complement strand
CCGGCCCCCCGCGTGCGGGGGGGACCCCGCCCTGCTCCTCGCTCGCCGGGGGCGCGCCCGCCCCCGCCCGCCCCCCGCGCCCCCCCCGCGCCCCCAGCCCCCCGCCGGGGACCCCCCGCCACGGGGGGGACCGGGGGCGTTCGTCTGGCCGAGCAGGCCAGACGTTACGCCCCCGGGGGGTGCAGCCCCGGGGGGCTGGTACGTCGGTTGCTTTGGGCTCGGGTGCGCATCGCCGCGCCTCGGGCCGGAGCCTCTGCCTATGCTGTCTGTACGTCTGCGTCGTGTGATGTTGGCCGCGCTGGTCGTGATGGAGGCGACCCTCTGCGGGGTGGGCGGGTGGATCTTCGCGGTCCCCTTCCCGGAGCGCCTGCTGCCCGCGCGAGGCGAGGCGGCGGCGCCGGCGGGGTGGCTGGTGGAGGCGACGCTGGCCGGGGAGGACCACCGCTTTGAGGGGCACCGGGGGGTGGACGGCTGGGCGATCGCGCGGGCGGTGGTCCTGGACGGCACCGCCCCCGAGGACGCCTGCACCTGGCACGAGCGCGTGCCCATCGACCGGCGCAACGCGCTCCTGGCGGCGGAGGCTTGCGATCCGAGCCAGGTTGTGGAGATCATCGCGGTGCGTGTCCCGCCGCGCTGGCGCGCCTGGGCCCAGCGCCGCGGCGCCGTCCGCGTGCCCAACGATCTCTCGCCCCTCTGCCCCCCGCGCGGCGAGCACCACCTCTTCCCCTGGCCCCCGCGCCACCCGTGGCGCATCGTCGAGGAGCCCTGAGCCCATGCGCGCCCCCATCCCCACCTGGACCTTCGCCCTGGTCGTCGTCCGCCTCGGCCGCCGCTTCCTGCTCGTGCAGGAGTCCACCCACGGCCAGGGCTGGTACCTCCCCGCAGGCCGCGTCGAACCCGGCGAGTCGATCGTGACAGGCGCCTGCCGCGAGGCCGAAGAAGAGTCCGGCCTCCCCATCGTCCCCGAGGGCATCCTCCGCGTCGAGCACACCCCCCACCCCGACGGCGGCGCCCGCCTCCGCGTCTTCTTCCTCGCCCGCCCCGCCGACGACACCCCCCCGCTGGCTGCCCCCAACGAGCACTGCCTTCAGGCCCGCTGGGTCACCCTCGCCGAGGCCGCCCAGCTCCCCCTCCGCGGCGCCGAGGTGCTGGACATCCTCCGCTACGTCGAGGCCGGCAAACCCGTCTATCCCCTGAGCCTGCTGTGCGAGGAGCGGAGCGGGTGGTAGAGGTGGGGAGCCGCCCCCGGCACCCCCATTGCCTTTTCACCGCGCGCCCGATCGGCTAGCCTGGGGGGCGGCGTCCTCGCCGTGTCCTGCTTGCATGAGGAAGGATGTATGCCGTCGCTGCTCCAGCGTGTCTCTGTCCAGGGGTTCGCCTCACTTCGGGAGATCACGCTACATCCGGGTCACATGAGCGTGCTCATCGGCCCCAACGGGTCGGGCAAATCGAACCTGCTCCGCGTGCTCAAGCTCCTGCCGCTGCTGCGAACCCAGTCCCTCCAACGCTTCGTCGGTGAAGCCGGCGGCGCGAGCGGGCTCCTGCACTACGGGCCGCGCCGCACCCCGGTGCTCACCCTGGAGGCGGAGTTTACCGACGGCGCCCAGCGCTTCGTCTACCATGTCGAGCTGGCGCATGCCGCCGGGGATCGCCTCCTCTACACCAACGAGGAGCTGCGCTACCAGGCCGCTGAGGATCAGGAGGAGCTTGCGTTCTCGCTCGGCGGTGGGCACTGGGAGTCTGCCCTGCGCGAGTACTCACCGGGTGATCCGCTCGCCTCCTTCGTGGCCCGCCAGATGAACAGGCTCATCGGGGGGATGAGCTTCTTCCACGTCCACGACACCTCGATGAGCTCCGCGCTGCGGGCTCACGCGCGCGCGGTCGACGATCGTTATCTCCGCTCCGATGGGAGCAACCTCGCCTCCTACCTCTGCGCGCTCAAGGCCAGCGAGCAGGCAGAGGAGCAGATCGCGTGGCGGCGCATCAACGCGCTGGTGTCCCGGATCGCCCCCGTGGTGAAGGAGCTGTGCCCTGTCCGCGTCAGCGATACGTCTGTGCGCCTGGACTGGCTCGACGACCGGGACGAGGTGTTTGGGGTGCATCAGCTCTCGGACGGCACCCTCCGCGCGATCGCGCTGCTCACCGCGCTGGCCCAGCCGACCTCCAGGCTCCCCGCCTTCATCAGCATCGACGAGCCCGAGCTGGGGCTTCACCCCGCCGCGATCCGGCTGCTGATCGAGCAGGCGCGCGCTGTCGCAACCCACACCCAGGTCCTCTTCGCCACACAGTCCGAGACGGTCCTGGACTATTTCGAGCCCGAAGAGGTCGTCGTCGTCGAGCGCGAGCAGGGCTACACCGCGCTCAAGACCTTCACCCCCGAGGCGCTGGAGGGCTGGTTGGAGGACTACACCCTCTCCGAGGTCTTCGACAAAGGGCTCCTGGGAGGACAGCCGTGACGCGCCTGATCATCGTCGCCGAAGGGCAGACCGAGCGCGAGTTCGTCCTGCATGTGCTGGCTCCCCACCTGGCAGCGCACGGGGTCTACGCCAGCGCGACGATCGTCGGGAAGCTCCATGCGCAGCGACGCAGCCACCGGAGCCGAGGCGGCGGACACTTCGGCGCGTGGCGCAAAGACATCGAGCGCCTGCTGGGGCAGCGGGACGCCGGGTGCTATGTGACGACGCTCTTTGACCTGTACGGGCTCCCCGACGACTTTCCAGCCGCTCCGCACCTGCGCGCCGCGTCGAGCCACGACCGCGCCGCAGCGCTTGAGCAGGCGCTGGCGCAGGTCTTCAGCGAAGATCGACGCTTCATCCCCTACCTCCAGCTCCACGAGTTCGAGGCGCTGGTCCTCGCGGCGCTCCCCCAGCTGAGAGACCAGCTGGATGACGCGGCTTCGCGGGCCGGGGTCGATCAGCTCGTCGAAGAGCTGGCCGGCCAGGAGCCCGAGGAGATCAACGACTCTCCCGAGACAGCGCCCTCCAAGCGCCTCCTGCGGGCTGTGCCTGGATACCGCAAGAGTCTCCACGGCCCGGAGGCGCTCCGAGCTGCGACGTTGGCTGTGGTGCGTGCGCGATGCCCTCGCTTTGATAGATGGCTGACGCGGTTGGAGCAGCTCGGCGCGCTGGCAGCCGTCTAACGCCGCGCCCAGAGCGCGAAGGGGGGAGGGCCGACAGGCCCTCCCCCCTTCTTGAGCACGCTACGCGCGGCGCGCGCCCGCCGTTACGGGAGAAGCTCGACGGACTTGATGTAGTCCAGCTCGGGGAACTTCTCCTGGAGGTACTTGTTGCCCTGGGTCTGGACGAGCATCTGGTTGGGTCCGGAGCCCATGGGGGCGCCTTCGCCGTAGCCGGTGTAGAGCTTGTTGACGACGTCCATGCCCTCGGTGACCTGGGCGATGGGGGTGAAGCCCATGGTGTCGAGGCGGTTGTTGTCCCCGAAGTTGATGAAGAACTGGACGGTGCGGGTGTTGGGGCCGGCCATGGCGAAGGTCATGTAGCCGGGCTTGTTGGAGGCGGCGGGGTTCTTGGGGTCGTCCTGGATCTTGGCCTCGCGCCACTTGGCGTTGACGTTGGGGTCGCCGTGGATGCCGAACTGGACCATGAAGCCGCCGATGGCCCGGAAGAAGGCGATGTCCTTGAAGTAGCCGATCTTGATCAGGTTGTAGAGGCGGTCCACGCCGAGGGGGGACCAGGCGCGGGTGGCCGTGACGGTGAAGTCGCCCTTGGTGGTGGTGAACTTCGCCTTGAAGGTCTCGGGGGCCTGCTCGGTGGCGGCGGCGGGGTTGAGCATGGCGGGGTTGTCGTAGGAGCCGGGGCCGCTGGTGGGGGGGGCGTCGTTGCCGCCCATCGCGCCGCCGCCCTGGGTGTTGCCGCCCATGTTCTGGGCCGGGGCGGTCTCCTGGTCGGCGTTGTTGGTCTTCTGGTCGGTGCCAGAGGCCTTGGTGGTGTCGGCGGCAGGGGCGCTGGCGGGGGCGGCGTCGGCGCCCTGGGTCGCTGCGGGCGCGGCGCTGGAGCCATCCGCCTTCGGCGGGCTGGAGCAGGCGACGCCCAGGGCCAGGAGGCTGAGGCAGGTGAGGAGGAGGGTGGCGCGGCGGAGGTGCTTCATGCGTGGCTTCCTTGGCTGGATCTATGGGATGTCCGGGGCGCGCGCTGGCGCCCCCATGTGAGAGACCGGGCTGGAGGCCGCGAGCGGACGCGCGACCTCGGGCCGGTATCCTGGGGACGTTGGGCCCTCCCGTCAAGGCCCCAGGGCGCTTCACCTTCACCTCAGGCGATAGAGGCGACCGCTGCTGGAGCCCCCCGGCGTTTCCGTCTGGGCGGTATGGACCGCGCTCAGACCGTCCATTGTTTCCAGGTGAGCGGTCCACCCTGCGCTTTGAGGCGCCTTGGGGCGCTCGGAGAGCGGTGGGGGCAACCCCCCCGGCCCCGTAAGCTCCTGTTCGCTTCGCTCTCAGGAGCAACGGGGCCGGTCCCCCCCGGGGCGGGGGGGCACCGACGGGTCGCGGGGGGGCGGGGGGGGCGGTGGCGAGCGGGCGCCGCGAGCGCAGCGAGGCGAGCGAGCCCCA
>CAUJGC010000619.1 GCA_963169075.1 Myxococcota bacterium | reverse complement strand
GCGGGGGGGGGGGTTGTGGGGGGGGGCGGGGGCCCCCCCCCCCCCCCCCACCCCCACAGCTTCAGAGCGGCGAGGCGCAGGCCGCGGCGAGGCGCAGCCGGGCGTCGTCGAGGGGGAGGTCGTCTCCGTGGAGGTGGACGGCGCGTGCCTCCACCTCGCGGGAGCCGACGACGAGGTGAAAGGGCACGGCGTCGTGGAAGGCCTCTTTGACGCGTCGCCCGAGGGAGTGGCTCCGGGCGTCGCAGCGCGCGCGGAGCCCGGCGTCGCGGAGGGTGGCGGCGACCTCTTCGGCCCAGGCGGCGTGCTCCAGGCCCACGGGGAGGACGCGGGCCTGCTCCGCGGCGAGCCAGGGGGGCAGGCGTCCGGCGTGGTGCTCCAGGAGGATGCCCATGAAGCGCTCCAGGCTCCCGAAGAAGGCGCGGTGCAGCATCAGCGGCGCCCGCCGGACGTTGCCGGCGTCCACATAGCGCAGGTCGAAGCGCTCCGGCATGAAGAAGTCACACTGGAGGGTCCCGCACTGCCACCACCGTCCTCGCCTGTCCTCCAGGCCGAACTCCAGCTTCGGCCCATAGAAGGCGCCTTCGCCGGGTTGGAGCAGCACCTCGTCGAGCCCGGCGACCTGCGCGGCCTCGGCCAGCATGGCCTCGGCCTGGTCCCAGCGCGCCTCCTCCCCGAAGCGCTGCGCCGGGCGGGTGGAGAGGCCGACCCGGATGCGCTCGAAGCCGAAGGCGCGGTAGAGGCGGACCACCGAGCGGCAGCAGCGCGCCATCTCCTCCACCGCCTGCTCCGGGGCGCAGAAGATGTGCCCGTCGTCCTGGGTGAACTGGCGCAGGCGGAGGAGGCCCTGGAGCACGCCTTGGGGCTCGTTGCGGTGCACCACGCCGAACTCGGCCAGGCGCATCGGCAGGTCGCGCCACGACGGCGCGGCGCGCTTGAAGAGCTGGGCGTGCCCCGGGCAGCTCACCGGCTTGAGCGATGACGGCGGCCCGCCGTCCGCCACCGCCAGCATCCCCGAGGCGAAGGCGGCCTGGTGCCCGCTGGCCTCCCAGATCGCCTGGCGGAGCACCTGCGGGGTCCGCACCTCCGCGTAGCCGTCCTGCCGCAGCAGGCTCCGAGCGGCGTCCTCCAGGGCCTGGTAGAGGGTGAAGCCGCGGGGGTGCCAGAACACCATCCCGGGCGCTTCTTCTTGAAAGTGCAGCAGATCCAGCCGCTGCGCGATGTGTCGATGATCCTCGGCGTCCAACATGACGGTCATGCTCCAGGGTGTCGTCAGCGCACACCCGGAGCGGAGCAGGACCGCCGCGCTCAAGAAGCGCGAAAGCCTCGTCCTTCCGGGCGAGGCTTCCTGTCGTGGTGAGGCGAGCTGCTGCTAACAGGCCGACACGACGCAACCTCGACCCTGCTGGGTCGTCGTAGTCGTCGTAGTCGTCGTGTGGGGCCTGGGGGCTGGCATCGCGCGGCTCCTTGCGGTGAAGGCATGCAGCTCAAGGCCGCACGATCTATAAGCATGGACATGGCCTCAGGGGCGCGCAAGCCCCCGAGGCGTCAGCGGGAGGTTTTTTCATGCATCGAGCGCGGATCGGAGGCTCTCCGAGCCTCTTTGCGGTGTCGGGGCTGGCGAGCGGCGAGGAGATCGCGGCGATCCTGGCGCTGGCGACCGATGAGGAGGCGCTGGGGCGTCTGGAGATCACGACGCGTCGGGGGCCGCACGGGGCCTCCTGGGAGCTGCCCGTCCAGGCGCACCCGGCGTTGGAGGCGGTGGCGGCGCGGGCGCTGGAGGCGGCGTCGCTGCCTGGGGCCTCGCTGACGCACCTTCGCCTGCGGCGCACGGGGCCGGGGCAGGGCCACCCGCCGCACCTGGACGACTACGCGCTGGACGGGCTGCGCCTGGCGGCGACGGTGCTCATCGGGTTGGCGCCTGCGGAGCGTGGCGGGGCGACGCGGCTCCTGCGGGCGACGCCGGAGCCGCTGGACCTGGCGCTGGCGCCAGGGGAGGGGGTGCTCTGGTACAACCTGCGGGCGGACGGCTCCCCGGACCCGGCGACGCTCCACGAGGGGGCGCCGGTGGAGCTTGGGGCGCGCTGGCTGCTGGCGGCGTTCATCTACGCGCCGCTGGCGTCGGTGGCGGCGCACCCGGAGGTGTCGCCTGCGCCGCTGTCCGTTGAGCGCCTCTATGTGATCGTGGACGACACGCCGTCGCCCACGATCACCCAGCTCCAGCGTGCTTGCCAGGAGCAGGACGTGGAGTGTGCGCTGATCGACGCGGGCACCTTCGACATGGCCTGCTTTGAGCCGCTGGAGCCGGGGGCGATGCTCTACCGCCCGGCGATCACCCACCGGTCCTGCGTGGTGGAGCAGCTCCTGGTGGGGCCGGAGGTGGCGACCTTCTACCCCGACGCGCTGGGGCCGCACCTGGTCTGGGACAACCCGACGCTGCTCCTGGCGAAGCACGGCATCCCGACGCCGCGGACCTTCCACGCCCTCCCGGGCTCGCGCGCGCAGCTCCGCGCGCAGGTCGAGGCCCTGGGTGGGCTGCCGGTGATCCTCAAGGTGCCAGGCGGCTCGCTGGGGGTGGGGGTGATGCGGCTGGAGAGCTGGCCTGCGCTCTTCTCGGTGGTGGACGCGGTGCGGTCATCCCATGGCGCCCGGGCCAGCCTCATGGCGTGCGTCGAGCCCGCGGCGCACTGGCGGGTGATCGTCGTCGGAGAGGAGGTCGCGGCGGCCTACCTCAACACGCCTGATCTGGACGACTTTCGCACCTCAGTGGATGAAGAGACGCTGGAGAACTTCACCACGCCGCCTCCGGCGGAGGTGGTGGAGGTCGCCCTCCAGGCGACGGTCGCGCTTGGGCTGGAGCTGGGCGGTGTGGACGTCCTGGCGCATCCCAGCGGTCGCGTCTACGTCCTGGAGGTCAACTTCCCCTGCTTCTTCGGCCATCCCTGGCGCGCCGCCGGGATCGACGTGGCGGGTGTGATGCTCCGCCACCTGCGGGCGAAGGCGCAGGGGCTGCGGACCCCCCCGGCCCCGTAACGTCCTGCTTCGCTGCGCTTCACAGGACGAACGGGGCCGGTCCCCCCCGTGAGAGGTCGTGGGATAAGGTTTTTGGACGTTCTGACTTCAAAGGGCTCGAAGCATCGCCGCCACGCGGCTGTGGCGTGTGGAGGTCAAACGCGACCTGTGAAGGCCAGGAAGGCGTCTG
>CAUJGC010000618.1 GCA_963169075.1 Myxococcota bacterium | reverse complement strand
CCGGGGGGGTCACCGCAGCTCCTCCCCGGATCCACCGCTCGATGAGGCGCAGCTCCTCCTGGGAGAGCGGCGCGGCGTCTTCGGCCCAGGCGGGGGGTTGGGCTTCGCCGTCGCGGCTGGGGAAGTCGGGGAGGAGCTTGTGGAGGAGGTAGGAGCGGGTGGGATCGAAGGGGCGGACGAGGACACGCCCGGTGCGCTGGGCGGAGGGCTGGTTGATGAGGGCCTCGGGGGTGATGGGGGGGAGGCGCCAGGCGGGATCGTCGTGGCACGCGCCGCAGGGGGCGAGGATCGGGGCGATGTCCTGCCAGGTGGTGGGCGGGGCGGGCGCGGGGCGGTCCTCCAGGCGGTCCTCGACGACGAAGGTGGCGCCGAGGGGGCCGTCCAGGGGTTGCCCGGTGAGGGTCTGGAGGACCTCGGGGTCCCAGGCGAGGGTCCAGTAGAGATCGGGGGTCATGGCGCGGGTGGTGGTGAAGACGAGGGCGCGATCCACCATGTGGTACTCGGCGGAGCCGCCTGCGCGGAGGCCGCCGCTGCTGAGGACGAAGACGTTGTAATAGGTCAGGGGATCGGGGTTGAGGTAGGCGTTGAAGGAGAGGGTGAAGGTCGCGTCGCGGGCGATGGGGCCGTCCTGCGGGGAGGGCGTGAGGGCGACGGGGCGGAGGCGCGGATCCCAGGGGTCTTCGTCAGGGGAGTCCAGCTCGGCGCAGCCGAGGGCGCTCAGGAGCCAGATCACGAGCCACGCGCGCTTCACGGGGGGAGCCTCCGGGGGGGGGGGTGTCACCAGGCCCCGGCGGGGGTAGTCCGTGGGGGCGCCTTGTGTTATAGCCGAAAGGGACGGTCGGAGAGAACCCTCCCACCCCACGAGGCCAGCGACGTGAAGAAGCCCCCCGGACAGCCTTTATACCCTGCGGCTGGAGGTCAGCGCACGCCTGCCCTCCCGCAGGGTGCCCCACAGCGCAGCGTGCGCGCGTTGAGCGAGGTCGATCAGGAGTCCACCGCCCAGGTGGATCTCCAGAGCATGCTGGGGAGCTTGACGACGGGGAGCAACCCGGACCCGATGGCGGCGCTGGGGCGGATCGAGCCAGACGCCACCGCCCAGGTGGATCTGGGCGTGCTGATGGCGGGGGTGATGGCGACGCGGGGGGCGAGCGACGCGGCAGCGCAGTCGGACGCGACGGCCCAGGTGGACCTCCAGACCTTGATGGCGGGGGCGATGGCGGCGGGCGGCGGGGCGCTCCTGCCGGGGGCCTGTGTGGGGCGTTACCAGATCGACGCGCTCCTGGGCAAAGGCGGCATGGGGCAGGTCTGGAAGGCGCACGACACGGAGCTGGGCCGGGTGGTGGCGCTCAAGCAGCTCTCCGACAAGATGGCCCAGGACCCGGACGCCCGCCACGTCTTCACCGAGGAGGCCCGCGCGCTGGCCCAGGCCAACCACCCCAACGTGGTGTCGGTCTACGACGTGATCGCCCAGCCCACGGGCCTGACCTTGATCATGGAGTTTGTGGACGGCGAGGGGCTGGATGAGGTGATCCGTCGGGAGGGTCGGCGGATTCCGCTGCGGCGGGCGGCGGAGCTGGGGGTGCAGGTGTTGGCGGCGCTGCACCACATCCACAGCCAGGGCTTGATCCACCGCGACGTGAAGCCGGGCAACGTGCTGGTGGATCGGCACGGGGTGGCGCGGATCATGGACTTCGGGCTGGCGCGGGACGCCACGCGGATGCGCCTCCAGGGGACGCTGGTCCGCGGCACCCCCTGGTACATGGCCCCCGAGCAGATCCAGGGCCAGCAGCTCACAGCGGCCACCGACATCTACGCCTTCGGGATCACCTTCTTCGAGCTGCTCACCGGCGAGCTGCCCTTTGACCGCGAAGACACCGGCCTCGAGCGCCTGGAGCAGACCCCGGTGCGCGCCCGCATCTACCGCCCGGAGATCCCGCAGGGGCTCGACAGCCTCATCCACCGCTGCCTGGCGGCGTCGCCTCGGGAGCGCCCCTCGGCGCTGGAGCTGACCCGCGGCCTCCTGCCCTTCATCAGCGCCCGCTGCGACTACCTCCCCCCCTGCATCCTCCCCGGCTGGCACCTCCCCGAAGAGGAGACCCTGGAGGGCGCCAGCATCCCCCCGGCGGCGATGCCCTACCTCTCCGCGCCGCTGACCCAACCCGAGCTGCCGGTGGTCCTGCCCAGCGCACGCGAGCTGCACGCGACCCTCCCCCAACCCCCCGAGAAGCTGGAGGTGGTCCACCTGAACGAAGGCGGCGCACGCCCCAGCGCCCTCATCCTCCTGGCCGTGGCGGGCGCGATGCTCTGCATCGGCGCGGCGGTCGGGATCGTGGTGGTCCGCTATCTCTTCTAGGCGATTGGGGGGCGCCCCCCCCCGGCCCCGTAACCGCCGACTCCGCTACGCTTCATCGGCGGAACGGGGCCGGTCCCCCCCGTGACGGCAACCCCCCCGGCCCCGTAACCGCCGACTCCGCTACGCTTCATCGGCGGAACGGGGCCGGTCCCCCCCGTGACGGGGGGACACCGACCTCCCTCGCTCCGCTCGCTCGCCACCGCCCGCCCCCCAGCGACCCGCCCCCCAGCGACCCGTCGGTGCCCCCCCGTCACGGGGGGGGCCGGGGCCGTTCGTCCGGCCGAGCAGGCCGGACGTTACGGCCCCGGGGGGGTCCGGTGCTTCCGGTACACCTCCCGCGCCCAGGCGCAAGCGGGGTGGCTCTGGAGAGAGGCCTTGAGGCCCTCCCAGAGGAGGGGTCCGCCAGCGGGGTAGGGGTGCTCCAGCTCGGGGGGGTGGGTGATGGGGGAGAGGAGCGCGGCGGCGGTGAGATCCGCGACCGAGAAGGCGTCCCCTGCGAGGTAGCCGGAGGGGCGCACCTCGGCGGCGATGCGATCCAGCGCGGCGTTGAGGCGCTCCTGAGAGCGGGCGGCGCCTTCGGCGTGGATCTGCATGGAGCGGCGCATGATGGCGCGGAGGGCGGGGAAGGCGACGCGGAGCCCCGTGAGCTGGAGGCGGGACAGCTCGGGGGACATGAGGCGGATGACGAAGGCGCTGTCGTCGAGGATGGCGAAGTAGGCGACGCGGCGGACGTGGGGTCCGATCTCGCGATCCCAGACGGCGGCCAGGTCCAGCGCGCGGGCGCGCTCGGCAGGGTCAGCGGGGTAGAGGGACGCGCCGGGGTGGCGCGTCTCCAGGGTGTCGATGATCCGCGCGGAGTCTGCGATCACCTCGCCGTTGTAGAGCAGGACGGGCACCTGGGTCTTGCCGGTGAGGCGCTTGATGAGGGGGACGTGGGCGCCGGGGACGAGCGCGACGCGCTGGTGGGCCAGGCCCTTGTGATCCAGCGCCCAGCGCACCTTCTCGTTGTAGTGGGAGAAGGCAAAGTGGTAGAGCACGAGGCGCGGGCTCGACATGGTGGGCTCCGGGTGGATAGGGTGGAAACTCAGCAGCGCCGACTGCATCCTCTCTTTAGCCGCGCGGCGCCGCAAAGACAAGGCGCTGCCCTGACCGCTCTGGAGGATGCGTTGCACAACCCCTGGGTCCGACGCCCGATCACGATCGCGCTCTACACGCTGGCGCTGCTGGCAGCGCTGGCGCTCTTCCCGGCGCTCCTGGCAGCCGCGGCGGGGAGCGATCTGGTGCGGCGCAGCCGGTGGGGGGCGACCCGGGCGCTCCTCTTCGCGTGCTTCTACCTGGTGATGCAGCAGGCGGGCATCCTGGCCAGCGCGGCGCTCTGGGCCCTGCACGGCGGGCCGTGGCACGACCCGAAGGCGCCGCGCTACATCCAGCGCCACTTCCGGCTCCAGCAGTGGTGGTCGGGGAGCCTCTTCGCGCTGGCGATCAAGCTCTGGCGCATCGACATCCAGATCGAAGGCGAAGCCGAGAGTGACCCGGCGCAGGGGCCGCTCCTGGTCTTCATCCGGCACGCGGGGATGATCGATGTGCTGCTGCCGAGCCTGGTGATCGCCAACCGCTTCAACCTGCTGCTGCGCTATGTGCTGGACGCGCAGCTCTTGTGGGACCCCTGCCTGGATCTGGTGGGGCACCGGCTGGGCAACGCCTTCGTCCGGCGCTCCTCGGGGGACCCCGAGGCGCAGATCGCCAGAATCGTCTCAGAGATCAATAACCTGGGCGCGCACGAGGGCGCGCTCCTCTACCCGGAGGGCGCCCGCTTCACGGCGCGCCGCAAGGCGCGCCTCCTGGAGCGCCTGGCCGAGCGCGGCGAGCGCCGCCTGCTGGAGCACGCCCGCGCCCTCCAGCACGTGATGCCGCCGAAGCTGGGCGGCGCGCTGGGGCTCCTGCGGAGCAACCCCCAGGCGGACGTGCTCTTCTTCGCTCACGCGGGGCTGGATCGCCTCCAGAGCTTCGCGCGGGTGCTGGACGGGACGGCGGTGGGGACGGTCATCCGCGTCAAGCTCTGGCGCGTCCCCCGGGCGGCGATCCCGGCGGAGGAGGACGCGCAGATCGCGTGGCTCTTCACCCAGTGGGAGGAGATGGACGCTGCGGTGGGCGCGCTCCTGACGAGCCTCCCCAGCGCCTGATCACGGGACGCGCCCCTCCAGGTTCGCGTCGAACATCACGAAGTCGCCGCGCAGCCGCACGTCGCGCTCCAGCACGAAGTCCAGCGTCAGCCCCTCCAGCGACGGCGCCACCTCCACCAGCGCCGAGGCGTCCAACGCCGGCAGGCGCAGGGTGAGGGTCTGCACCAGCGCCTCGGCCAGCAGCGGCCAGACCTGCTCCCGAAGCAGCCCGGCCAGCTCGCCTCCCTCAAAGAAGGTCGCGTCGGCGCTGGAGCCGATCGACCACGTCTCGATCCGGGGGTCGTCATGGAGGGTGATCTGGAGGACGCCGCTGAAGAAGTCCAACGAGATCCCCGTGCTCAAGAGCGCCCCGTAGACGTCGGTCTGGCCGTTGACCTCGGCGGTCAGCTGGAGCTGCCCCAGCGTCAGGCGCAGCGCGAAGGGCTCCCCCGGCTCCGCCGGGGCGATCACCGGCGGCAGCGCCGCCGAGAGGCTCCCCGAGCGCACCAGCGACGCGAGCTGCGGCGGCAGCAGCTCCGTCAGCTCCACCTCCAGCAGCCCGCTGCTCCAGAGGGCGTGCAGGAGCCCGTTGAGGAGCCCGAGCCGCACCGCGAGCTGGAGGCGCCCATCCCGGAGGAAGGGCGCCGGGGCGTCCAGCGCCTCCCGCAGCGGCGCGCCGCGGGTCGGCGCCGCCAGGCGCCGGGGCGCGTCGGTGCGGACGGTCGTCGTGAGGTCCGCGACGAGCTGCGCGCGGTAGTCCGGGGTGACCGCCCCCAGCTCGGCGTCCAGCGTCACGGTGACCGGCGCGCCGAGCCCCGCGTCGATGGGGAGCACCTGCCCATCCAGCGCCCCCTCCAGCGACTCCAGCGTGTCGCGCAGCAGCGCCGGGAGGGCGTCCAGGAAGGACGACCCCACCGCCTCGGTGAGCGTGTCCTCCAGCGTCGTCCGCAGCGCGCTCTCGGCCAGATCAAAGAGGGCGCTCGCCCGCGGATCGTCAAAGACGCCGATGGCGTCATCCAGCACCAGCGCCACCTCGTCCACCTCGGCCTCCCAGGGCGCTCCGATCCCGGCCTTGGCGAAGCGCACCCGCGCGAAGCCGCTGATCCGGGCGTAGACCGCGCCGTCCAGCGGCACCGCCTCGCCTTCGATCTGGAGCTGCCCGGCGGTGCGCGCGGTGAGCTGCGGGAGCTGCACAAACACCTCCAGCCCGGCGTCGGTGAGCCCCAGCTCCACCCGCGGCGCGCCAGGGTCCAGCGCCGTCAGGCGCAGGCGGAGGCTCGGCTGATCCGCGATGGGGTCGGGGACCTGCCCAAGCAGCTCCAGCCGCGCCAGCACCAGCGTCAACAGCTCCGCCAGATCCTCGGTCACCACGCCCTCGCCGCTGGGCGACGCCAGCGGCTGCCCGTCGTCAAAGAAGCGCTGCCCCAGCCGCGCCGACACCCCGTCGGGGAAGGTGAACGCCGCCACCTCGGCCTCGGCTGGCGGCAGGTAGTCCGGGGCCCAGAGCACGTCGGCCACCGCGCGCCCCTCGGCGCGCTGGAGCCCGTCGCTGGCGGTGACGGTGATGTGGTTGATCCCGAAGCGCGGCGTCACCTCTGCGGTGAAGCTCCCGTCCTCCTCCAGCGCCACCGGCGCGCCGTTCACGAAGGCACGCAGCGTCCCGTGGGTGTCGATGACCCGCCCGGTGACGGCGATCACCGGATGCTCCGCAGCCAGCAGCTCCGCGCCCGGCTCGGGAGAGAGGAGGACCACCCGAGGCGCCGCCGCGTCCACCACCAGCGTGATCCCGCCGCAGACCGCCGCCTCGCCGGGGCGCTGAGCGCAGCCCGCAAAGCGCAGCGACCCCTCCCGCTCCAGCGTCCAGCGACCGTCCTCACCTTCGGTCGCCGCCTCGGGAGGCTCGACCTGCCAGGTGATCGAGGCGTCCTCGACGACGGCGCCTGCCGCGTCCAACACCGACGCCGCAGGCAGCAGCCGCAGCCCCGGCGCGAACACCGCCCGCGCGGGCTGCACGCTCACCTGCACCTGCGCCAGCGGCGCAGGCCCCGGCGCCGCGCTGTTGTTCGCAGGCGCCGCGTTGTTGTTCACCGGCGCGCTGTTGTTGGCGGCGTTGTTGGCCGCTGCGCTGTTCTCCGCGCTCGACACCGGCGGAGGCGCCTCCTCGCCGCAACCTGCGAGCGACACGAGCGACACAAGCGACACGAGCGACATCCACGACTGACGCCAGGTCTTCATGGCTTCACCGCACACCGAAGTTGCCCTCCAACAGGAAGTGGGAGGGCGTGTTGGAGAGCGAAGGCGACTGCACGCCCATCGACGCGCCCGCCGGCAGGCCAAAGGGCGCGAGGCTGTCCGGGGTCGTGAACGCAGGGATCGGCAGCGCCGGCAGCGCGCTGTTGAGCGCCCCGTCCAGCACCTCCTGGAGGATCGCCACCAGCAGCTCCTCCATCGCGTCCCGGTGCTGCGACGAGAGCGAGATGTCCGGGGTCGAGAAGCGCAGCTCCGTGAGCTGGATGTCCCGAAAGCGCAGCTCCTCCCCGACCAGCTCGATCCCCGTCTCGGCCCGCGCCCCCAGCGTCACCGCCAGCGGCACGTCAAAGAGCCCCGGATAGACCAGCTCCAGCTGCATCGCCCCCAGCGAGACCTCCACCACCTCCCCCGAGCGCCCGATCGTCGCCGGCGGGAGCTGCGTCCGCAGCGTCGCCCGCACCCCGGCGGGGAAGCCCGCGAGCTGCGCGCTGGTCAGCGTCACATCCAGCAACCCGCCGCGCCAGAGCGCGTGGAGCGCCTGGTTCAGCACCCCCACGTGCACCCCCGCCACCGCCGTCCGGGGGCTGGTGGAGTCCACCGCGATGGGCCCCGGCGGCAGCGGCGCCCCCAGGCTGCTCCCCGCGTGCAGCGTCGGCCCCGTCAGCCGCGTCCCGATCCCGAAGCGCGCCCGCGCCGCGCTCACCGCCACCGACGAGAAGCGCACCCCGAAGCCCAGCCGCAGCGGCTCCCCCCCGTCCAGCCGCGGCACGTCGAACGACGCCCCCAGGCTGCTCACGTCCAGGCTCCCCACCACGCCGTCCAGCAGGCTGTCGAAGCTGTCCTGGACGTAGCTCGCCAGCGCGTCCTCGATCACCCGCCGGATCGGCCCCTGGAAGAGATCCACCACCACGTTGATGATGAAGCCATCCAGGCCGTTGAACTCCGTCTCCACCTGCCCCAGCGACACGCTGTTGAGGCGCCGCACGGTCACCCGCGGCCGGTTGTTCCGCAGCCCCGTATCAAAGGTCACGTCCACGCTGGCCGAGCGCGCCCGCACCCACCCCGTCGTGTCGTAGGGGATGCCAGCCACCCGCCCGCGCACCCGCACCCGCACCCCGAGCCCCTGGATCGTCGCCACCGCCTGGAGCCCGTCAGGCACCAGCGTCAGCGCGCTGCTGTTGGGGCCGCTGATCGTCGAGTCCTCGTGCGTCACCTCCGAGGAGAGCACGCACGCCCCGAAGATCCGCTGGTGGCACGTGCTGGGCGAGAGCGGATCGGCGGCCTCCAGCGTGCTCCGCAGCGTACTCACCAGCCCTGCGCTGTTCAGCACCGCGTGGAGGATGTCGTCCAGGCTGTCCAGCCCATCCCCCCGGCTCCGGTCGTCAAAGGCGTCCTGGGTCAGCCGCAGCGTCACCCCGTCGTCCAACCACCCCCCCTCCGCAGCCCACTGATCCGCCACCAGGAAGGAGCACGTCCGGCTGTTCTCCTCCCCGAAGGGATCGGTCGCCACCACGTCCACAAAGTTCACCCCGAAGCGGGTCGGCACCTGCGCCGTCACCCGGCCGCTGCTCTCCACCGGCACCGAGGCGCCGTTGATCTGCACGCTCGCCACCCCGTTCGCGTCGGCCACCTTCGCCGTGAAGGTCACCCCCTGCGACGGCGCGCTGTCCACAAACGCGCCATCCCCCGGCCCCTCGCACACAATCGAGGGCCCCGCGCCGTTCACGATGGCCGTCGTCGCCGCCTCCAGCGGGATGTTGTTCTCGGTGCGACCCGTCACGCGGGCGCTCAGGATGTAGGTGCCCTCCGCCTCCAGGCGGAAGCGCCCCTCCCCGAAGCCCGGCGACGCCGGGCTGACCCGGGCGCTCACCGACGCGTCCGGGATCACGTTCCCGTAGCGATCCGTCACCGTCCACGCCAGCCCCACCACCTGGCCGATGGCGTAGACGCGCTGCTCGGGCACCTTCGCCAGCGCCAGCCGCGCCGGGAGCGCCGGGAGCACCTCCACGATCTCAGGCGTCACCTCGCTGGCCCCGTCCACCTGACAGGCGACCGTGTAGGTGCCTGTAGGCTCCAGGGTGATCCGATGATCGATGACCTCCACCCCTGCCCCCGAGGGCTCGATCGACACCCGCGTCGCCACCTCCGGCAGCGGGTTCCCCCAGGCGTCATAGACCGCGCACCCCACGTCGATCTCGTCGCCAGCCACCACCAGCTCCCGATCCACCGTCGTGACCACCACCTCGGGCGCCCCGGGGCGGATCGTCAGCGTCGCCGGGGTCGGATCGATCAGCCCAAGCGTCGGCGCCGCGCAGGTGAACGCCGCCTCACCCGCGCGGATCGCCCGCCACGAGCGCCCCGGCTCCACCACCGCCAGCGCCTCTCCCGGCGCCGCGCCGATCTGCACCGGCGGCGGCGCGGGCAGCTCCACCGAGTCCCCTGCCGGGTCCAGGAAGCGACACGTCACCTCCACCACGTCGCCAGCGGCGGCCTCTCGCAAGCTCAGATCCGTCTCCACCGCCTCGATGACCGGCGGCAGCTCGGCGGCGTCGGGCTCGGCGGCGTCGGGCTCGGCGGTGTCGGGCTCCGCGACGTCGGGCTCCGCAGCGTCGGGCTCCGCGCCTGCGTCCTCCTGCGCGACGACCTGCGCCACCGACGGCGGCGACTCGTCAGCGCAGCCCCCACCCCAGACGCCGAGCGCTGCGCCCGCGCCGAACAAAAACCAACCCCACCTGCCGCGCACCGCCATCTCGGACCTCCGCGCTGTCCCAAGCGGACTCCCACTCCACCATCCCGCTCAGGATAGCGTCACCCGCCTCACCTTCCAAGCCCCTCCTCACCTGCGAACACCAGCCGCCCCAGATCACGCCCCCGCACCACCTCCTCCGACCAGTCCGCGAAGAGCGCGACCCGCTTGGTCATCGTCGGCGCCAGCGCCGTCATCAGCGTCCGATAGATCGAGAACGCGGCGCGCCCCTCCCACGCCAGCGGCCCCATCGCCACCGCCGCGTCAAAGCGCCCCAACGCCACCAGCTCCCCCCAGCTGCGGTAGCCGAAGGGCTCCAGCGCAGACCCCACCAGCAGATGCACCACGTTCTCCGCCGCCATCTCCCCCTGCTGCTGCGACGACGACGCCCCTTGCGGCACCACCCGCGAGCCGTCCGCGATCTCCGCGCACTCCCCCACCGCAAACACCCCGCGCTGCCCCTGCACCTCCAGCGTATCCTCGACCGCCACGCGCCCCTCGTCCGTCACCGGCAGCCCGGCCTGCTCCAGCCAGCGCGGCGCGCGCACACCGGCCGCCCAGAAGAGGTGCTCCGACTCCACCACCGCGCCGCTCGCCAGCGCCACACCCCCGGCGTCGGCCCCCACCACCGCGTCGCGCACCACCTCCACCCCAAGCCGCCTCAGCGCCGCCTCCGCCGCCCGCTGCAAGCGCACGTCGAAGCGCGCCAGCACCCGCTCCTGCGGCTCCACCAGCACCAGCCGGAAGCGGCGACCCACCGACGGCGCCAGACGCGGCAGGAGCGCCTGCTGCACGCTGGACGCCAGCTCGCACGCCAGCTCCACGCCGCAACACCCGCCGCCTGCGATCACAAAGGTCAACGCCCGCGCCTCGCTCCCCTCGCCGCGCGCCGCACGACGAAACGCCGACACCACGCGCGACTTGATCCGCACCGCGTCGTGCGCCGTCCGGCACGGCAGCGCCACCTCCCGAAGCCCCGCCACCCCCTGAAAGTCCGGGTCCGAGCCCACCGCCACCAGCAGCGCGTCGTACTCCAGCTGCTCGCGCTCCCCCACCACACGGCGCGCCTTCAGATCAAAGCCCACCACCCGATCCCGCACCAGCCGCACCCCATCCCCCGAGAAGATCGAGCCCAGCCGCGTCGTCGCCGTCCGCATCGCCACCGCGCCCGCAGCCACCCCGGGCAGCAGCGGCGTGTAGGTGAAGTGGCTGGCGTCGCTCACCAGCACCACCTCCACGCTCCGACGACCACCCACCGCCTCCTCCAGGTGCTGCGCCGCCTTCACACCCGCAAAACCACCGCCCACCACACAGATGCGCTTCATCCTCTCTCCTCAACTCACCGACGACGCCTTGAGAATGGCCCCCTCACGCCGTGCGTTGTACCCACCAGCTTGCAGGGCGTCAAAGCCCTTCGTCGCCTCTCTCCGCACGGAGCCCCATGTTCACCCAGAACACCGACCCCGATCCCGACAAACCCCTCATCCTCCAGGCCGTCGAGCTGCTCGTCGCCGGACCCGACGACATCCGACAGCGCGTCGAAGCGGCACGCGCCGACACCCTCGCCTCACCCCAGCACCGCGACAAGAACGCCGAAGACCTCCGCCTCGCCACCGCAGACGCCCTCATCGAACGCTACGCCGCCATCTGCGGACGCGTCGGCGCCATCACCTCCGCCGCGGGCGCCATCCCAGGCGTCGGCACCGTCGTCGCCCTCATCGGCGCCTCCGCCGCCGATCTCGCCATCTCCATGAAGTACCAGATCGAGCTGGTCCACGCCCTCGCGCTCCTCTTCGGACGCGACATCACCCTCGAAGAAGAGCAGCGCCTCTGCTACACCATCGCCGGACTCGGCGTCGCCACCCAGGCCGGACTCCTCGCCGCAGAGCGCTTCACCGTCGCCTCCATCCTCGAAGGCGCCCAGCGCCTCGCCAGGACGCGCCTCAAGCGACTCCTCATCGACCTCTTCAAGAAGATCGGCCTCCGCCTCACACAGCGAGGACTCCTCCGCGCCATCCCTCTCGGCGTCGGCGCGGCCTTCTCCTACACCTCCAACAAGAAGCTCACCCGCTACATCGGACGGCGCGCCCGCGACTTCTTCCTCGCCAACCCGCCCGCGACACCCTGAGCGACAGCATCAAACGGGGGGCTGGGGGCGGCTCGCCCCCAGCCGCCGGAGGCACCCCCAAGAAAAAACACACAACAATACGTCTGAATTATTGTACTTTTCTCCAGAGATGCCTCAGCCCGCAGGGCTCGCCTCGCCGATCTTCTGCCACAAGGCCAGCGCGGGCAGGTAGGTCTGGACGTAGGTGTCATGCATCCGCAGACACCAGCGCGCGCTCGGCGCGATGGCGACGGCGTGGTATTTGAAGTCCACGCTCAAGCGGGCGCGCCCGGTGAGGATCTCCTGAAGGATCTCGACGTCGCTGCGGCGCGCATAGCGCACCGCAGCCGCCAGCCGACGCTCCTTGGGCGTGACCTCATCGGACCAGGTGAAGGGCGTCGCCAGGAGGAGGTGCCCGCCAGGGCGTAGGAGCGCGTCCAGCTGCCCCAGGAAGAGGAGCGGATCGGTCACCCCATCCAGCACGTTCAAGGCGACGATCAGCTCAAAGGAGCCCGCCTCAAAGGGCGGGTCCAGCAGATCGCAGCAGAGCGGCTGGACCCAGGCGGAGGCCGCGCGCAGCGGCGCAGGCAGCTCGATCGTCTCTGGCGTATGCCAGCTGTCCTCCGAGGCCCGCAGCATCACCGAGGCACGCCCGGCGCCGCGCAGCTCCGCCAGCACCCGGAGCATCGCCGGATCGATGTCGGCGGCGATGACCGGCGCGCCGCCCTCAGGCGCAGCCCCCTCGGGGGCCAGGCGCGCCAGGCGATGCCCCATCTCCAGCGCCTCGCGCCCCACGTTGCAGCCCGCCACCAGCACCGGAGTGCTGGGCGTCAGGGGGAGCGCGTCCAGCAACGCCAGCGCGCGCAACGCGAACGGCGCGGGGTGGATCCACTCCGGGGTCAGCCCTTCGGGCAGGAGATCATGGTAGTGCGCCCAGCACCACGTCGAGCGCCGCCGGAGGATGTCCAGCAGCAGGCTCTCCCGCGGCAGCGTCGCGAGCTGATGCCCCCACGCCGAGAGCGCGATGGGCTCGGGAAGCTCCAGCAGCCGATCCACCACCCGCCCGGGCTCCCGCAGGACGATCGGGAAGGGCTCCAGCGCGTAGCGGCCGGTGCAGCCAGAGTTGGAGCAGCGGAGCATGCCCCGCGACTCCTCCAACGACCACGACCGGAACGCACCCTGGCTCACCCCACGGCAGCGCGGGCAGACGGTGCGCATCGCGCGCTCAGTTCAGCTTGATCAACGGCGCCTTCTGGTTGAAGGTGCCGCCTGCCTTGATGTCCATCGTCGAGCCCGACTCGATCTTGCCCGTGCTCCCGATCTTCATCTCCGTCGAGGTCCCCGAGGTCGTCTTCACGCTCTTGGAGGCCTTCAGCTCGAAGTCCTCGCACTCCAGGAGGATCTTCTTCTTCGCCTTGAGGACGATGTCACCCGTGTCCGTCTGGAGGGTGATCGTCTTCTTCGGGACGTCGATCTCCAGCCACTGCTGGTTGTCCTTGTCGTAGAGCTGGATCTTCTCACCGCCGGACGAGTCATCCAGCACCAGCTCATTGCCCGCCTGGCTCCGCATCGAGATGTGGAGCTTGCCGGGCTCGTCACCGAACATCAGCACGTGGCCTTCCCGCGACTGGAAGAAGCGGTAGTTGTTCTTGCCGCCTTGATCCACGTTCGGGATCTTCAGCTCCTTGTTGTCCGGCGAGGTCTTCACCGTCTGCGGGAACTTGTCCTTGCCGTTCCACACCGAGCCGATCACGATGCCCTGGTTCGGATCTCCCTTCAGGAAGGCCACCAGCACCTCGTCGCCCACCTCCGGCAGCATGTAGAGGCCCCGGTTCGGACCGCCCATCCCGCTCCCGATGCGATACCACCACGACTCATCGCTGTCGGAGAAGTACGGGAGCTTGACCTTCACCTCGTAGTTGCCGTCCGGGTGCTTGTTGTTGGTGACGACACCCACATGCACGCCGTAGAGCCGCTCGCCGTCCTGCTTCCCCTCAAAAGAGCCGCCCTGACCCGCCAACCCTTGAAGAACGCTCGAAATATTCGCCATGACCCTGCATCTCCTCTGCGTGGTAGGCGGAAGCCGCCTTCCTTCCACGACACAGACCATTTCACCCTCAAAGTATAGCGCCCCCGCCCCGGATGCAACCTCCTCCTAAACAAATCCTCCGCGACGCGCCTCCCACCGGCCCAGCGCGGCCCCAAGCGCCGCCACCAGCGCCCCGCTCTCCCCCGCCGCTGCGCCCTCCACACCCTCCAGCACCACCACCACCTCACCCCCCTCACCCACCGCGCCAGGCAGCGCGCACAGATCGCGCCCCCCACCTGCGCCGCTCCCCCAGCGCCACGCCGCGCCGCTC
>CAUJGC010000617.1 GCA_963169075.1 Myxococcota bacterium | reverse complement strand
CGGCGCGGGCACGGCGGGGCAAGGGGGTAGCGCGGGCAGCGGCGGCAGGGACGCGGGCTCACCGTGGGACGCTGGGGGCGCAGACGGCTACGTCGATCCACCCTGCCCCGACGCGCCCCCCCCACCCCCGGACTGGGAGTGCGATCCGCTCGCGGCCTCCACGGGCTGCCGCGCGGGTGAGGCCTGCTACCCCTACGTCATCTACCCTGGCTCGCGCTGTGATCAGGAGCGCTATGGCTCCGTGTGTCGCCGAGCGGGGCGAGGTGGACAAGGCGCGGACTGCTACGGCGGGGACGACTGCGCCGCGGGCTTCGTGTGCGTGGTGACGGGGCAGCGGACTCAGTGCGTCCAGATGTGCCCCCTGCGCGGGGAGACGGGGTGTCCGCGCGGGCTCGTCTGCGAGCCGGTGGACGTCGAGGGGATCGGTGGATGCTTCTGAGCCGCGCTTGGGGCCTCCTGCTGCCGGCAGGGCTGCTCTTGGCGCAGGCCTGTGGGGCGAGGACCGGGCTGCGCCAGGGACACTCGGAGGGCAGCGACGCGGGCGCCGACGCCGCGCAGGACGCGGCGGACGACGTCGTGAGCGACGCCCCGCTGGACGGTGACGCCCAGGAAGACGCGCCGCCGGACGCGCCCCCCGACGCGCCACCGGACGCCCCACCAGCGTGCGAACGCGACGAGCAGTGCCGCGGGGAAGATCTCTGCGCGCCCGCGCGCTGCGTCGAGGGGCAGTGCGTGGCGCAGCCGCCGGTGGAGTGCGACGACGGTGACGAGTGTACCCTCGACGTCTGTGAGCCGGAGACCGGCGGCTGCGTGCATCGGCCGCTCACCCTCGATCGAGATGGTGATGGTCACGCGGCGCCGCGCCCCGGGATGGCCCCCGGCGCCCCCGGCGCCTGCGGTGACGACTGTAACGACGACGACCCGCTGGTGTTCCCGGGAGCCCAAGAGCTCTGCGATGGCCTCGACAACGACTGCAACGGCGTCGTGGACGACGCCGCACGGTGGGTGCCGGTCACGACGCCACCAGTCAGGATCTCCGCTCCGACGGCGCGCCAGTCGACGCCAGGCGGCCTCGCTCACACCGGGGAGGGCTACGTCGCCAGCTACGCCGTTCAAGGCTCGCACTGGCGCAACCTCGCCAAGGGGCTCACCGCGACCGGCGCGACGCGCCTCCCGGAGACCCCCATCACCAACGTGAGCGGGGACAGCTTCTCCGGGCCGCTGGTGTGGACGGGCACGGAGCTCGCCACGGTGTGGGAAGATCGGCGCGACGCAGACTACGAGATCTACTTCAACCGGCTGGGCCCCAACGTGGTCAAGCTCGGACGAGACGTGCGGATCTCGAGCGCGCAGGGGTTCTCGCTGCATCCGCAGATCGTGTGGACCGGCGCGGAGCACCTGGTGTTCTGGGACGACCATCGCGACGCGGTCCCGCAGGTCATGGCGCAGCGCGTGCGCCCGGATGGGACGAGGTCAGGAGGCAACGTCTCCGTCGTGTCGGGCTACGCCTCGGAGTCCCCCGTCGTGGCGCTCGCGGGGGCCAGGGTCGGCCTGGCGACCATGGCGTCGCGGTCGGACGGCACCTTCGTGGGCTTCGTCAGCGCCAACCTGCAGCTCGGGGACGTGAGCCGGACTACGCTGCTCTCCGAGGCGGGGGCCGTCACGCCGGCCATCGCCAGCTTGGGAGATCGCTTCCTCGTGGCGTGGGCGACGCGCAGCGCCGTCCCCGGGGACGCCATCTGGGCCGCGGTGGTGTCGCAGGCCGGAGACGTCCTCGTGCCTGCGCGGCGCGTCGCCACCGGGGGGACCTTCGCCCGCACACCGGCGCTGCTGAGCCTCGGGGATCGCGCGCTGCTCTTGTGGGCGGACGATCGCGACGGCAACTATGAGATCTACTCGAAGCTCTTGTCCTCGTCGCTGCGCGAGCTCAGCGCCCGGGCGCGGGTCACGCGGGATCCGGCCGACAGTTACCAGCCGGTGCCGGCCATGGGGGCGGGAGGGGACATCGGCGTGCTGTTCGCGGATCGCCGCAGCGGCAGCTGGCAGACCTACTTCACCCGCTTGGAGTGTCGGGCCGGGCGCTAGCGGCGGCGCCGCACCAGCGCCTCAGGCACGCAGCGTGGGCACGCCCGCTTGGTGGACCTTGCCTGGGAGCCGCCGGCCCACCACGGCCTCCGCCACCCGACCGGCCTCCACCAGGCGCTCTAGATCGACGCCCGTGGCGACCCCCATCCCGTGCAGCATGTAGACGAGATCTTCGGTGGCGAGGTTACCCGCCGCGCCGGGTGCGTAGGGGCAGCCGCCCAGCCCCGCGACGGAGGCGTCGAAGTCCCGAAAGCCGAGCTCCAGCCCGACGAGGGCGTTGGCGAGCGCCGTGCCGCGCGTGTCGTGGAAGTGCAGCGCCAGCGCGGAGGTGGGCACCTCCGCCTGGAAGAGCTGGCAGAGGCGGCGGGTCTGCAAGGGCGTCCCCACGCCGATGGTGTCCCCCAGCGACACCTGGTAGCAGCCCAGCTCCAGCAGGCGCTGGGTGATCTCCAGGGCCCGCTCGGGCGCGACCGCGCCCTCGTACGGGCACCCCCACACGGTCGAGACGTAGGCGCGCA
>CAUJGC010000616.1 GCA_963169075.1 Myxococcota bacterium | reverse complement strand
CGGGCGGGGGTGAGGGGGGCGTCGGGGTCTTCGGGGAGGAAGCGGGGGCCCTCGGCGGGGAGGTCGGCGGCGGGCCGGGCGGGTGGGGTGGGGGTGGGGGCGTGGGCGGTGAGGGTGTGCCAGGGGAGGGCCTGGAGGTCGCGCTTGAAGGCGTCGTGGGAGGTGTGGCGGAGGTGGGGGTGGGGGCTGAGGGCGCGGTGGAAGAAGGGGGCCAGGGAGGCCAGGGGGCCGGTGAGGGCGGCGTAGAGGGAGGCGGCGAGGCTGTAGAGGTCGGAGGTGAAGTCGCCGGGTCGGCCGATGACGCGCTCGGGGGCGCGGAAGGCGAAGGTGTGCTCGCCGGTCTGGGTGGCGGCCTGGCGTTCGAGGTGGTGGAGGCCCCAGTCCACGAGGCGGCAGAGGTCCCCGGGGCCGACGAGGACGGCGCGGGGGCTGATGGCGCCGTGGAGGACGCCGCGCTCGTGGGCGCGGCGGAGGGTCTCGAAGAGCTGGAGGGTGATGGCGCGTGCGCGGGGGGCGCGGGGCGGGTCGGGGGCGTCGAGCAGCTCCTGGAGGGTGGGGGCGTCGAAGGCCTCGGTGGCGATGAAGCCGCCGTCGCGGCTGATCTCGAGGATGCGGTTGGTGCCGGGGAGGGGAGGCGAGGCGACGCGCGCGATCTCGTCGAAGAAGTCGGCGTGGGCGTCGGGGTCGCCGGGGATGAAGCGGAGGGTGACAGGGGTGGTGCGGAGGAGGTCGAAGGCGAGGAAGCAGACGCCTGCGCGCTGGGGGAGGGGTCGCTCGACGCGGTAGCGGCCCTGGAGGGAGCGCTGCCCGTCGTGCTCGCCCTGTCCGTCCTGGAGTTCGGCTTCGAGGGGGAGCATGAAGCGGTGGGGGTCGAGGGTGCGCGGGAGGCCGAGGCGTTCGAGGAGGGCGCGTCCGGCCTCCAGGTAGCCGAGCTTGAAGAAGGCGAAGGCCATGCGTCGGGCGGCGTCTTCGGCGCAGCGGTCGTCGCCTGCGGCGCGGGCGAGGAGGGGGAGGGCGTCGCGGTGCCTGCCGAAGCGCTGGAGGACGCGGGCGAGGCCGAGGTTGGCGGCGGGGTCGTGCGGCGTGCCGCGCAGGTGTTGGTCGTAGCACTCGCCGGCGCGTCGCAGCTCGCCCTGTCGCTCGTGGAGGCGCCCTGCGCGGGCGAAGGAGGAGGAGGCTTCGTAGAGGCGGGCGGCGCGGGCGAGGTCCCCGATGGACTCGGCCAGCTCGGCGGCCTGGAGGTGGAAGGCGCGCTGCTCGAAGCGCTCGATGGCGGCGGGGATGGCGTCGGAGAGCTCGGCCATGAGGCGTCGTCGGACGGACTCGGCGGCTTCGAGGTGCTGTCCCTTGAGGAAGAGGTCGATGGCGGCGAGGTGGTCGCCCTGGGCTTCAGCGAGGTGCCCGGCGCGCTCGTAGTCGAAGAGGCGTGTGTAGAGGTCGCGGGCGAGGGGGAGGAGGCCGCGGGCCTCCGCGAGGGCGGCGGCGGCGCGGTAGTCTCCGGCGTGGATGAGCTGATCGAGGTCGTGGTGCATGGGGCGGCGGGTGGGGTTCAGGGTGCGAGGGCGGCCTGGAGTCGTCGCCGGGTGGGCTCGGGCTCGGCGTTGAGGCGCGCGGCGAGGACGGCGCGCCACTCGGCGTTGAGGATGCGGCGGAGGGCGTTGTGTGCGCTCTCGGAGAGGGCGGGGTCGCCGTCGGCGTCGGCGCGGAGGAGTCCGAAGAAGAACTCGGCGGCCTCGAAGGAGGCGAGGTGGGCGAGGGTGAGGAGGAGGGTCTGGCGGACGTCGGTGGCGGCGTGGTCCTGGTAGAGGCGGGTGAGGTGGTCGAAGGCCTCGGGGTAGGTGTGCTGTCGGAGGGCTTCGAGGGCGGCCTTTCGGACGTCGGCGTGTTTATCGACGAGTCCGAGCTCGATGAGGACGAGCCCCTTGGGGTGTCCCATGCGTCCGGCGGAGGTCATGACCTGTGCGCGGACGTCGTGGTGTTCGGACTCGACGAGGCGTCGGAGGGTCTTGTAGGCGATGTTGTAGCGGAGGCCGCCCATGGCGGCGGCGATCTCTTTGAGGAGGGCGGGGCTCTGGTCGCGCTGCTGTCCGCGGAGGTCGAGGTGGTAGAGGAGGAGGTTGAGGGCGTTGCGTCGGGCGACGTCGCCGTATTCGAGGTTCCAGACGATGCCCGTGAGGACGGAGGTGGACTGGTCTCCGGCCTCCCAGTCGAGGAGCTCGTCGCGCCAGACGGCGGGCAGCTCGGGTGGGGTGAGGAGGAGGCGTGAGGGTGGGAAGACCTCGGGGTTTCGGTGCTGTAGGGTGGAGGTCTCGGCGGCGAGGCGCTTGTAGCGTTGGAGTCGCTCTTCGTCGAGGTCGAGCCTGGCGAGGGCCTGGTAGCAGCGCTCGACGGCGGGTGTGTCGTTCATCTGGTTGTAGGCGTCGATGGCGGCGAGGTAGGCGTTCTCGGCCAGCTCGATGAAGCCGCCGTCGCGGCTGTGCTGTGTGGCGACGCGGAGGTAGGCTTCGGCGGCTTGTCGGAGGTAGAAGGTCTGGTAGAGGGTGCCTGTGCGGACGGCGTAGTCGGCGGCTTCGCGGTGGAGGGTGGCGACGGCGTGCTCTTCGCCGAGGTTCTCGCCGTACTTGCAGATGGCGGCGTAGTAGCGGAAGACGCGGTAGGTCTGTCCCTGCTCGCGGAGGAGTCGTATGGCGTTGCAGTAGCCCTCTGCGAGGTTCTCGAAGGCGTTCTCGGCCTGTCCGATGAGGCAGAGGACGTGGTAGGCGTTGAGGCTCTCGTCGAGGAAGCCGTAGCCCTCCCACTCGGCGGCGAGGGATTCGATGGTCTGTATGGCGCGGACGAAGAGGTCGCGTGCGCGCTGGGGTTGGTTGATGCGTAGGGAGGCGAGGGCGAGGTTGACGGCGGCGAGCGCGTGTGGCCAGGGGTGCTCTGTGGGGGAGATGAAGGCGAGGGTCTGGTCCCAGGAGCGAGCGGCCTGCTCCCAGTCTCCGAGGCGCTCCAGGTTGATGGAGGCGCGGACGGGACGGCCGTTGGCGCGGTAGAGCTCGGCGGCGCGCTTGTAGTCGCCGCGGACCTCCTCGCAGAGGGCGAGGTCGAGCGGGGAGTCGGCCTGCTGGAAGCACTCGAAGGCCATGTCGAAGTAGTGGAGGTAGAGGTAGATGTAGCCCGCGGGGACGGGGTTCTTGAGGGCGCGGCAGGCGTCTGCGAGGCCGCGGAGCCAGTCATCGTACTCGAAGTCCACGACGTAGGTGAGGCGGAGCAGCTCACGCAGGAGCGGGACGGCTTTGTCGTAGCGCCCGCTGGTGACCAGGCTGAGGGCCTGCTGGGCCCGTGCTTGATACTCCATGCTCTCCCTAGGGGGCGTCGGTGAGCTCTGCGCGCCAGCCTTCGGGTCGGTCGTCGGCCTCAAAGGTGGCGGAGAGGCGTCGGTGGGCGATCATCTCCAGGCGCGCTCCCTGGGGGCGGACGTAGACGAGCGCGGTGGTCTTGGGGCGGAGGTCGGGGAGGTGGAGCACGCCGCGGGCGCCGTTGATCGCGAGGGTGACCTCGTAGTCTCCCGGCTGGATGTTGGCGATGGAGAGGTGCCGCTCCCAGATCAGGACCTCCTCGTCGGCGCGGGTGGAGGCTTCGGCCTCCTCGATGGGGGCGTTGAAGAGGACGACGAGGGCGGAGGAGATGCCGTCCTCTCCGACGCTCACGAGCGCCTCGGCGTCGTCCTCCTCCTCGGCGCACGCGGCGACCCCGAGGGGGGTGAGGAGGAGGAGGAGGGAGGTGAGGAGGAGGAGTGGGCTGCGTCGTCGTCGCTGCATCAAGAGGCCCTCCAGGGCGCGCCCCCGGGGAGGCGCGGTTCAATGGAGAGAGAGTATCCTGGGGGCAGCGGAGGCGCA
>CAUJGC010000615.1 GCA_963169075.1 Myxococcota bacterium | reverse complement strand
TACGGGGCCGGGGGGGTTGCCGTCACGGGGGGGACCGGCCCCGTTCCGCCGATGAAGCGAAGCGGAGTCGGCGGTTACGGGGCCGGGGGGGTCAGCGGCGGTACACGAAGAGGGTCTCGGTGGCGTTCATGTCGTCGTCGTCGCGGACGGTGACGCGGATGCGGTTCATGCCGGGCTTAAGGGGGACCTCGGCGTCGAGCTTGAGCTCGTGTCCGCCGCCGCGCTGGTAGGTGACCTTGGTGGTGTCGTAGCGTCGTCCGTCGCGGGTGTGGACGAAGACGTAGTAGTCCTTGACGCTGCCGTCGTCGCGGGCGACGCCGTCGAGGCGGAAGGTCGGGGAGGAGGTGATGGCGGTGCGCTGCTTCCAGGCGAGGCGGGGTGGGGTGCGGAGGAGGAGGGGATCGTAGGCGACGGTGAGGGGGCCGGGGGCGGGGGAGAGGGCGCCCGTGGAGGCCTCGACCCAGCCGGGGAGGTCCTTGTCGAGGAGGACGCGGAGCATGTCGCCGGAGCGCCCGACGACCTTGACCTTCTGGCCCTGGGAGATGCGGGCGAAGGGGGTGGCCTCGGCGGTGGCGGCGACGAAGACCTTGGCGTCGCGCTGGAGGGTGAGGGTGCCGGTGGTGGGCTCGACGTTGCGGGAGGCGGTGCGCTCGGCGCGGAGGTTGAGCTTCTCGGTGGCGAACTCGCGGAAGAGCTCGTCGAAGAGCTCGACCTCGACGCGGAGGAGGTTGTCTTCGGGGACGGACTGGACCTCGAAGGAGAAGTCGAAGCGGGCGGAGCCGCCGCTCTTGATGGCGTTGATCTCGTCGCGTCCCTCTTTGAGGAAGACGGCGGCCTCGCTCTGGTTGCGGAGGTAGCCGAGGGTCTTGCCCGCGTCCCCGATGCCGTCGTTGACGGCGAGGACGCTGAGCTTGACGCGCTCGCCAGGCTGGAGGATGCCGTCGCCGTTGCCGCCTTCGCTGTCGTCCAGGAGGTAGGAGAAGGCGAAGTGGGGTCGGTCGCCGCCGAGGGTGCGGACGACGACGTCGGCGCGCTTGTTGAGGGGCTGGTCCATGGCGCCGAAGTGGAGCTGCACGACGTCATCGCGCGAGGACCAGTGCCTGGGGATCTCGGCCTCGATGCTCCAGGTGCGGGACTCGCCGGGGTTGATGCGCCCGAAGACCAGCTCGCGGTCGTCGAAGAGGTCGTTGTCGGTGTCGGTGATGGCGTAGAGGCGGTGGACGGGCGCGGTCCCCTTGTTCGTCACCGTCGCCGTCAGCGTCACCTTCTCCCCTGCCTTGACCTCGCCGCCCGGCTTGTCGGTGGTGAGGGCGACCTCCAGGGCGGGGCTGGGGGGGTTGGGGCCCTCGGCCCAGTCCACGCCGATGCGCGCCAGGGCGGCGGTGATGTCCTTCATCTCGCCGTCCGCGAGGCTGCGGACGGTGGGGGCGGCGACCCGGAGCATGTCGGGGCGCTCCCAGGTGGTGCCCGCGGCGCGGATCGTCCGCTGGGCGAAGCGGATGGCGAAGTCCTCCTTGAAGCCCGGCTCGTCGGCCTCCTCGGGGGCGCCCTGCTCCTGCTCGGCGGCGCGGGCCGCGTCGGGATCGAGGTAGCGGATGACGGCGGAGGGCTTGGCGCCCGCCTTGGCCGAGGCGTGGTCGAGGTGGGCGGAGAGGTCGGCCTCGCGGGAGATGCGGTCGGAGGCGAAGAGGTCGATGTTCTTCTCCGCGATGGAGACCGCCTGGAGCTGGACGTCGGGGACGATGCCGACCGACTGGATGGAGACGTCGCCGGGGGTGAGGTACTGGGCGATGGTGAGCTTGACGGCGGAGCCGTCGCCCAGCTCGTAGATGACCTGGACGGAGCCCTTGCCGAAGGTGGTGTCCCCGACGATGACCGCGCGGTCGTGGTTCTTCAAGGCGCCGCTGACGATCTCCGAGGCCGAGGCCGAGCCAGGATCAACAAGAACGACAATGGGATAGCGCGGCTCGGTGTTGCGCTTGGTGGCCTTGTTCTCGTCGCGGATCTTGTTGCCGAAGCCGACCGTGGAGACGATGGTGCCCTCGTCGAGGAAGGTGTCTGCGATCTTGACCGCTTGATCGAGGAGGCCGCCGGGGTTGTTGCGGAGGTCGATGACGAGCCCGCTCATGCCGCCAGACTTCTTGTGGAGGGCTTCGAGCTGGCGCTTGAGGTCGGAGTGGGTGTTGGCCTGGAAGGACTTGATCTTCACATAGCCGACCTTCTGGGAGAGCATGTGGCTCTCGACGGACTCGATGTTGATGATGGCGCGGGTGAGCTCGACGCGCCGGGGCTCGGTCCAGCCCTTGCGGGAGATCCAGAGGGCGACGTCGGTGCCGGGCTCGCCGCGGAGGCGCTGGACGGCGTCGCTGAGGGACATGTTGACCGTGGACTCCTCGTTGATGCGGATGAGGCGGTCGCCGGTCTTGAGGCCCGCCTTGGAGGCGGGGGTGTCCTCCATGGGGTTGATGATGGTGAGCTGGTTGTCGCGGAGCCCGACGACGATGCCCAGGCCGCCGAACTTGCCGCCGGTCTGGGTCTGCATCTCCTTGAAGACCTCGGGGGAGAGGAGGACGGAGTGGGGGTCCAGGGTCGAGAGCATGCCGTTGATGGCGGCGTACTCGACGTTGGCGAACTTGAGGTCGTCGGACTCGGTGAGGTTGTTCTGGAGGAAGAGGAAGATCTCCTTGAGGCGGAAGGACATCTCCCAGAGGGACTCGACGGGGCGGACGTTGAAGGCGCGGCTCTGGCCGTTGACGGCGACGGTGGCGCGGGTGGGGTTGTCGTCGGGGGCGCGGTCGAAGGAGACGACGACCTCGGGGACGGCCTTCTGGACCTCGTCGAGGGCGTAGACGAGCATCCGCTCAGGACGGAAGCGGGTGGGATCGACGTATTTTTCGTTGAGCTGGAGGAGGACCTTGTTGACGATCTCGGCGCCCGCCAGGTTATAGGAGGGGGCGACGCGGTCGGGGGTGGCGAAGGCGCTGCCGCCCTTGTCGAGATCCCATTGGAGCCCGCGGTTGTTGAACTCGATGCTGAGGATGAAGGCGGTGATCAAGGCGAGGCCCGCGATGAGGTAGCGGCCCTGGGTCTTGATGAACTTCTTCATGGAGGCTCCTTGGCGTTCGACAGGCGGGTGGGAGCGCGTCATGATGGGGGGGTGAGCGGCCCCGGCGGCGTCCTCTCCAGGCAACGCGCCCGTGGCGTTGCTTATTCAGCAGGATGACGCCCCCGGCGCTCGGGTGCAAGCTTGACGCAGCGAGGAGTGACGAGATGACAGCGACGCGAGACGAGGTGCTGGGCTGGGTGGATGAGCTGCTGGCGGTGAAGACCTCCGGGGACTACAGCCCGATCGGGCTCCTGGTGGAGGGGCGCGCCGAGGGGCGCCGGGTCGCCCTGGCGGTGTCGGCCCACCTGGAGGTGATCGAGCGCGCGGCGTCCTGGGGAGCGGACGCGCTCCTGGTCCACCACGGCTTCTTCTGGAAGGGGGAGCCGCAGCTCCTGGCGGGGTGGCGTAAGGCGCGGATCAAGGCGCTGCTGGAGGCGGACATGACGCTGGCCTCCTACCACCTGCCGCTGGACGGTCACCCGGAGGTGGGGAACAACGCCTGCCTGGCGGACCTGCTGGGGGGGTTCCCGGCGGAGGGGCGTCGCCCGTTCGCGAAGGCGGGTGGCCAGCCCATCGGCCTGCTGGCGACGGGTGAGGCGCGGCCGCTGACGTCGATCCTGGCGGCGCTGGAGCGGGGGCTGGGCGCCACGGGGATCGTCTTCCCCTACGGCCCCGAGGCCGTGCACACGGTGGCCATCGTGAGCGGCGGCGGCGCCTCGTATTACGAGGAGGCGCGGGCGCTGGGCGCCCAGCTCTTCCTCACCGGTGAGGCGCGGGAGCCGAACATGGCGGAGGCGCGGGAGACGGGGACGCACTTCATCGCGGCGGGGCACTACAACACCGAGACGCTGGGCATTCAGGCCCTCGGCGCGCGGCTTGGGGCGCGCTTCCCCGGCGTGGAGGTGCGCTTCTTCGCAGCGCCGAACCCGGTGTGACCTTCCGGCAACCCCCCCGGGGGCGTAACGTCTGGCCTGCTCGGCCAGACGAACGCCCCCGGCCCCCCCCGTGACGGGGGGGCACCGACGGGTCGCTGGCGAGCGAGCGCAGCGAGGGAGGGGTGACGAGCGAGCGCAGCGAGGGAGGGATGGCGAGCGAGCGGAGCGAGGGAGGGATGGCGAGCGAGCGGAGCGAGGGAGGTCGGTGTCCCCCCGTCACGGGGGGGACCGGCCCCGTTCCGCCGACGAGCGAAGCGATGTCGGCGGTTACGGGGCCGGGGGGGTTGCCGTCACGGGGGGGACCGGCCCCGTTCCGCCGACGAAGCGAAGCGGAGTCGGCGGTTACGGGGCCGGGGGGTCAGAAGCGTCCGGCTGCGGCGAGGAAGGTGACCTTGCTGTTGGCTTCGCGGAGGCGCGCGGAGAGGGTGCGGACGAAGTTCCAGAGCAGCTCGATGCAGATGTCCTTGTCGCGCTCCATGAGATCGAGGAGGTCCTTTCGGTCGATGACGGCGAGGACACAGGAGCGCATGGCCCAGGCGTCTGCGGAGGTGAGCTCGTCTTCGAGCATGCCCATCTCTCCGAAGTAGGAGCCCTCTTTGAGGATGGCGAGGGCCTCTTCTCCGAGGCCAGGGATGTTCTTGGAGATGCGGACCTCTCCTTTGAGGATGAGGTACATGGCGTGGCCGGGGGTGCCGTCTGCGAAGATCTTCTGGGCGCGCCGGTACTCTCGGGTGTAGGTGAGGGCAGCCAGCTCGATGAGGGCGCGCTCGGAGAGGCCCGCGAAGAGATCGATCTCGCGTAGGGTGGAGGTGTCAACGAGGGTCCAGCCCGCCATGTCTGCTCTGCTCCTCAGGGGCTCGGTGTGTCGCATCCTGCGCCAGCGCAGCGGCGCGTGGGTGCTCCTTTGAGACACTAACAGCCGCCGTGCGCTCGGGCAACTTCCGCGCGTTGTATACAGCCTGGGCTTGAGCTTGGGCGCGGTGTGCGCTAGCCTGGGCGAAGTAAGCGGCTGCTCACCTGGGGAGGCGACGCCTCCCCGTGCTTCCACTATGCGGAGGACGTGCCATGAGTGATCCCAACGCGCCTTACAAGAATACGCCCTGGTACACCGAGGAGCATCACATCTTCCGCGATCAGCTGCGGCGCTGGGTGGAGGGGACGCTGACGCCCCACGCTGCGGAGTGGGAGGCCGCCGGGATCTTCCCGCGCGAGGTCTTCGAGGAGGCGGGGCGCCGGGGTTACCTGGGGGTGCGCTACCCGGAGGAGGTGGGCGGTGCGGGCGGTGACATCTGGCACACGATGGTGTGGTCGGAGGAGCTGCCGCGCTCGGAGATGGCGGGGCTGGCGATGGCGCTCCTGGTGCAGAGCGACATGGCGACGCCGATCATCGGGGAGCTGGGGACGGCGGAGCAGAAGGAGGAGTTCCTGCGGCCCGCGCTGCGCGGTGAGAAGATCGCGGCGCTGGGGGTGTCGGAGCCGCAGGCGGGTTCGGACGTGGCGGGGATCCGGACGTACGCGAAGAAGGACGGGGACGACTATGTGATCTCGGGCTCGAAGATGTGGATCACGAACGGGACGCGGGCGGACTTCATCACGCTGGCGGCGCGGACGGACATGAACGACCGCTACGGCGGGGTGTCGCTCTTCCTCTTCCCGACGGACACGCCGGGCTTCAGCGTGGGGCGGAAGCTGGACAAGGTGGGGAACCGGGTGTCAGACACAGCGGAGCTCTACCTGGACGCGTGCCGCATCCCGAAGCGCTACCTGCTGGGGCAGGAGGGGGCGGGGTTCTACTACATCATGCAGAACTTCCAGGGGGAGCGGCTGGTGGGCGCGTCGTCGGGGACGGCGGGGGCGCAGCTGGTGCTCAACAAGACCATCGCCTACGCGCAGGATCGCAAGGCGTTCGGCAAGCCGCTGACGGCGTTCCAGGTGAACCGACACAAGATCGTGGACATGGAGACGCAGCTGGAGGCGGTGCGCCGCCTCACCTACCACGCCGCCGACCTCTTCGGGCGCGGGGTGCCCTGCCAGCGGGAGATCTCGATGGCGAAGCTCATGGCGGCGCAGACGGCGATGCGGGTCGTGGACGAGTGCGTCCAGCTCCACGGCGGCATGGGCTACATGGAGGAGATGTATGTGGCGCGGGCGTGGCGCGACACGCGCCTCCTGGCGATCGGCGGCGGCACCAACGAGATCATGAAGGAGATCCTGGGGAAGCTGATGGGGCTCTGAGCCGCGCTTCAGCCCGCCTCAGAGCAGCGCCAGGTGCGAGGTGATGAGGCGGGCGACGCTCTGGTAGAGGCGCTCGGAGGCGAAGCCGGAGTAGGACACCCAGGTGGTCGTGCGGTCGAAGTCCATCGCCAGGACGCCGATGGCGCGCCCCCGCAGGAGGAGCGGCACGGCGAGCCCGACGTAGACGGGCAGCGAGGTGGTCGGCTTGTAGTAGTCGGCCAGGGGTCGCCAGCCGTCCTCGGGGCGGAGGGCGAGGCGGAGGGCGTCGGCCATGCGGTGATCGACGAGGCGCTGGAGGCGCTCGTTGACCCAGATGGCGTTGTTCCAGCGCAGCGCGGGGGCGCCTGGGCTGACCGGGTGGCCGCCCGCCAAAACCAGCGAGCGCTTGAGGCGCATGGAGAGCGCCGCCAGGGAGTCGGCGGTGTGGTGCTGGATCTCGCACGGCTGATCCAGGTCCCACCCCTGCGGGTTCTCGAACACCAGCCGCTCCTCGCCGCGAGCGTCCTGCTCGACGAGGCCGATGGCTACGCTGGCCGCTCCCAGGGCGGCGTGGAGGAGCGGGGTGAGGTGGCGGACCAGCTCGCGGCGCGTCCGGGGCGCCGGCTCGACGGAGACGGCCCCCAGGAGGGCGTCCAGGACCTCCAGGCGCCCGGAGGGCAGGCGGAAGAGCTCGCAGTGGGTGAGGGCGTCCCCGAAGCGCTCCGCGACGCGCTCGAAGAGCGCGGCGGTGGCGGCGGTGATGGGCATGGGGCGGCTGTAGCCCAGGCTCAGGAAGCCGGGGAGCGCGCCCGGGATCGCCAGCGGGATGAGGAGGAGCATGGACTCGGGCTCCCGCTCGGCCTCGACGGCGAAGCGGGGGACCAGGGGGGCGTCGTCTTCGTCGCCGCCCAGGAGGCGCCAGCGCCCGGCGTCGTCGCCCGCGGCGAGGAAGAGGTGGAAGGGGGCAGGATCGCGGCGGTGCTCCTCCAGCGCGGCCTCCAGGAGCCCGCCGTGGCCGCCGTAGCAGGGGATGAGGAGGCCGACGAGGTGCTCGGCGCGGTGGGCGGTGACGCCGGGGCGGGTGAAGATGCGCTCGGCGGCGACGACGTAGTGGGCCTGGGCGTCGGCCTGGGCTTCGAGGTGGTCGGGGAGGAGGAGGGCGGCGGAGTGATCGCAGCCGGTGAGGCCGGGGAGGTGGGCCAGCACGTCGTAGATCCAGGCCTTGGAGGCGCGGGACGGGCTCTCGGCGTCGAGGGCGCCCGGCGGGCGCCCCAGCGGGTAGCGGGCCTGGGGGGCGTCCGCGACGACGGCGGCCAGGTGGTCCAGCGCGGCGGTGTGGACCGCCAGGGCGAGGAGGTGGGCGTCGCCCGGGGGCAGGGCGTCGAGGCGCGGGGCGTCGGCGCTCTGGACGGTGCCGAGGGCGACGTTGGAGGCGATCTCGGCGGGGTCCACCGGGTCGGGGAGGCGCCGCATGGAGGCGTCCACCAGCGCATCAAAGGGGCGCGCGGCGACGCGGAGGGTCCAGGGCTCCTGGGGGCGCGTCTCCAGCACCAGCGGCGCGGCCAGGCTGCCTGCGAAGCCGACGGCGAGGCGCAGCTCGGCGCCCAAGGCGAGGCGCAGCCTGGCGAGGGGCTCGGCGGTGGCGGCGGCGACGCGCTCGGCCAGGGCGCGGGTGGGGCGGAGCCAGCCGAGGTGGTGGGCGGGTGGGTGGGGGGCGTCGAAGCCCTGGAGATCAAAGCGCATGGCGGCTCCCTCCTCCGATGTAGACGACGCCGGCCTCACCATCCACGGTGAGGAGATCGCCGGTCTGGATGCGCTCCAGGGCGCCGTGTGCGCTGACGACGGCGGGGACCCCGAACTCACGCGCGACGATGCAGGCGTGGGAGAGGGGGCCGCCCTTGGCCATGACGACGCCGGAGGCCACCAGGAAGAGGGGCGTCCAGCCGACGTCGGTGTAGGGTGCGACGAGGATCTCGCCGGGTTGGAGCGGCTGCTCGACGCGGTGGGGGTCGAGGATCACGCGCGCGCGCCCGGTGACGCGGCCCGGGGAGCCGGGGAGGCCCTGGAGGGCGTCCCGGTGGCCTTCGGGCTCGGGGGTGGTGGCGCGGAGGGTGTGGCCGCGGAGCGTGAAGGTGTCCGGCGGGTCGGGCATCGCGGCGAAGGCGTCGTAGAGGGCGCGCCGGGCGACGGCGCGGGCGGCCAGGTCGGGGGCGGGGGCGCGGCGCAGGGCGTCGCGCGCCTCGTCGTGGGTGAGGAAGAAGACGTCGTCGGGCTGGTTGAGGCGCTTGTCGGCGGCCAGGCGGCGCCCGGCCTCCGCGAAGACGTGGCGGTACATCCCCAGGGTGTCCACGACGCAGGCCCGGAGGTCTTCGCGGAGGCGCGCGTTGGCCTGGGTGAGCTTGAGGACCTGGCGGAAGACGAGGCCGAGGCCGGTGGTGAAGTGGCGTCGGATGGCCTCGGTGGTCTGGCGTCGCTGCTGCTCCTGCTCGCGCTCCAGGGCGTCGGGCTCGGGGAGCCAGGGGGCGTCGAGGTAGGCGCGGAGGGTCTGGAAGAGGAAGGTCGTGTCCTCGCGCCAGCGCGGGGTGGCGATCTCGGCCTCGCGGGGGGCGCGGTGGCCGTGCTCCCGCAAGAAGCCCTCCAGGGCGTCGCGGAGGAGGCGCCCGCCGTCCACGGCGTCCAGCGCGTCCAGGCCGCCGGGGGCGGCCAGCGCGTCCGGCGCGGCGCCCTGGAGGAAGGCCAGGAGCGGGGGGTGCTGGCGCGCGATGTGGGCCATGCGGAGCAGCTCCAGGCCCGGCTCGGCGCTGCGCAGGCCGGTCAGGCCGGAGAAGAGCTGGTTCTCGCGGGCGGCGGCCTCCGGCCCCCCCCAGCGGTGCAGGAGCATCCGGGTGAGGGCGTAGCTGGAGAGGAAGTTGGAGGAGACGCCGAGCATGATGAGCCCGGTCTTGTCGAAGATGCGGTCCACCTCGTCCAGCGTGCCCGCCAGCTCCGCGAGGTCGAGGCGGTCGAGGCGGCGCTGGTGGAAGGTGTCCCGAAGCTCGCGCAGGTGGCGGGCCTGCCGCTGCCCGAGGAGGGGCAGCGTGAGGTGGGAGGCCGCCAGGCGCGGCAGGGTCAGCGGGAGGCGCTTGAGGAAGGCGCGCGGCGAGCGGGTGACGAGGGTCCCCTCCAGCTCGGACCAGCGGGGCCCGCCCGCCATCGCCAGGAGGGCGTCGGGGCGCATGACGGGGATCTGGGTGATAATGGATGCAAATTCGGATAGATTTAAATATATTCTGCCGCGAAACGACCCGACCAGCGCATAGTCCTCCGGCACGTCCAGCCCCATCGCCCCGAAGGCCTCGGTGAAGCCGCGGCGTGCGAAGGCGCGGAGGACGGACCAGGTCATCGGGGTGCCGACGCCGGGGAGGGCCTCTCCGACGTTGATGTTGGTCCAGACCTCGGCGGGTCGGTCCTGGGGGGCGCGGGTGATGGGGCGGGTCTGGAGGGCCCAGAGGCCGCCGCCGGGCTCGAAGGCCCACTCGACGTCCTGGGGGGCGCCCAGGCGCGCGGCGATCTGGGAGGCCAGCGCGGCGACGCGGGCGATGTCGGCGTCGGAGAGGCTGGGTGCGTCGGGGTCGGTGAGGTCGCGCCGGGTGATGGCGCCGTCGCGCTTGCGGACGTACCAGGTGTCGGAGGCGCGCCCGCCGACCACGCTCTCGCCCAGGCCGCGGGCGGCGGAGATGACCAGCTCGTCGGCGCCGCTGACGGGGTTGGCGGTGAAGCAGACCCCGGCGGCGCGGGCGTCGATCTGGCGCTGGACGACGACGGCCATGGCGGGGGGGATGGCGTCGAGGCTGAGCTGGCTCCGGTAGGCGAGGGCCTGGGGGTCGTAGAGGGAGGCCCAGACGCGGCGCACGGCGTCCAGGCCGGCTTCGACGCTCTCGACGCCGAGGACCGTGGCCTGCTGGCCTGCGAAGGAGCGGGCGGCGCCGTCCTCATCGACGGCGCTGGAGCGCACGGCGACGGGGCCGGGGGGGAGCGCGGCCCAGGCTGCGCGGAGGGCCGCCTCGACCGCCGGGGGCAGGGGCGCGCCCGGCCCGCCGGCCTGGAGGCCGGCGCGCCAGGCCTCGGCGGTGAGGACGAAGCCGTCGGGGACGGCGAGGTGCTCCCGGAGCAGGCGCGCGAGGTGGAGGGCCTTGCCGCCGACGCTGGCGCGCAGCGCCTCGGGGTGATCCAGGAGGCGCGGCGAGGCAGCGACTTCGCGCAGCGTGAGGACGAGAGGCATGGGCAGGGGCGGGGCTTCGGGTCAGAAGGGGAGGCAGAAGCCGAAGGTGCACGACCACCCGCCCGAGCAATCCGCGTTGGAGTTGCAGGGGCCAGGGATCGGCACGGAGTCCGGCAGGCAGACGGTGAAGGTGCAGGAGGAGCCCTCGGGGCAGTCCACGTCGGTGGCGCAGGTGCCGGGGATGGGCAGGGGCAGCTCTTCGGGGACGCAGAAGCCGAAGGAGCAGTTGTCGCCGGCGTCGCAGTCGGCGGCGGTGGTGCACTGGGCGTCGATGCAGACCGCCACCAGGCAGGTCTGGCCGGCGTCGCAGTCCCGGTCGTCGAAGCACTCCTCGGGGAGGAAGGGCAGGTCGGGGGCGCAGATGCCCAGGAAGCAGCGCCCGAAGAAGCCGCTGCAATCCTCATCGCTGCTGCACTCGTCGATGGGGATGGGCAGGTCGAAGGGCACGCAGAAGCCGCGGATGCAGGAGTCACCGCCGCCGCAGTCGGCGTCGGTGAAGCACTGGCGCGGGACGCAGAGGTTGGCGACGCACTGCTCGTCGGGGGCGCACTCGGCGTCCTCCATGCAGCGCTCGGGGAGGAAGGGGAAGTCGGTGACGCACTCGCCGCTGAAGCACGCCTGGCCCTGGGGGCAGTCGCCTTCGGTGTAGCAGCGCTCGGGCACGCAGAGGTTGAAGGAGCAGACCAGCCCCTCGTCGCAGTCCGAGGCCTGCTCGCAGAAGTTGGAGGGCACCCGGTCCGCCGGGATGCAGAGGCCGTCGCGGCAGAGGAAGCCCACGTCGCACTGCGCCGAGGTGGCGCAGGGGCGCAGCGGCACGCAGCTGTTGCGGTGGCAGACAAAGCCTGCGCCGCACTCCGCGTCGCTCATGCAGAGGGTCGCGCTGTCGCAGGCGTCCCCGAAGCCGTCGCCGTCCATGTCCGCCTGGTCGGGGTTGGCGACCAGCGGGCAGTTGTCGGCGCGGTCCAGCACGCCGTCGTTGTCGTCGTCGGGGTCGCAGACGTCGACCTGGGCGTCGCCGTCGGCGTCCTCCTGGTCCGGGTTGGCGAGGGTGCGGCAGTTGTCGGCGGCGTCGATCACGCCGTCGTCGTCGTCGTCGGGGTCGCAGGCGTCACCCTGGCGGTCGCCGTCGGTGTCCACCTGATCGGCGTTGGGGGTGCGAGGGCAGTTGTCGCGGTTGTTCAGGACGCCGTCGCCGTCGGTGTCGTCCTCGCAGGCGTCGCCCTCCCGGTCGCCGTCCTGATCCCGCTGATCCGGGTTGCGGACGAAGGGGCAGTTGTCCGCCCGGTTCAACACCCCGTCCCCGTCCACGTCCTGATCGCAGCTGTCGCCCTCGCCGTCGCCGTCTTGATCGGCCTGGTCGGCGTTGGGGACGTCGGGGCAGTTGTCGGCCTCGTCCACCACGCCGTCGTTGTCGCGGTCGGGAGGCTGGAGGCTCACCGTCACCGAGGCCGTCGCCTGGCAGCTCCCGCCCGGCTGCACCAGCGTGGCCTCGATCAAGACCTCGCCTTCGGGCAGGGGCACGTTGGGCACCACGAGGCGCGGCCCGCTCACGTCCTCCACCGTGATCCCCTCGGGGCTGCCCGCGCGGAGGGTGAGGTCCGCGCCGGGCACCAGATCGACGGCGTCCAGCGCGACGTTGATCTGGAGGCCCCGCAGGTCCGGGTTGGTGTCGTTGCGCAGCGTCAGGCGCTGCCCCGGCGTCGGGAACACGAAGCTCAGGCGGCAGTCCTGATTGGGCGCGTCGGGCTCGGCGTCCGGCTCCTCGACGGCGTCGGGCTCGGCGTCGCCGCCGGTGTCGTCGGGGGGGACGTCGAAGAGCGCCGCGTCGTCGGCGTCGTCGCCTGCGTCCGGCTCGAAGATCCCGCCCAGGATGCTGAAGGAGAGGACCGTCTCCGGGGCGTCTTCGGGGTAGCGGGCCTCGGCGCCTTCGTCGTCGCGGGCCTCGACCCAGTAGCCGATCTGTGCGCCTGGCGGCTGACCGGGGATCGTGCCGCGGAACACGTCGCCGCCGATGGGCAGCAGCTCCACGCGGCGCGGCGCGTCGTCGTCCTCCCCGAAGCCCGTGGACCACACCAGCTCCACCCGGTCCACCGCGCGGTTGTCCAGCACCGTGGCGCGGACCTCGTAGGGGCCCTGCGCGTCGCTTGTGTTGGAGAGGCGCGTGACCTCCAGGATCTGCGGCGCCTCCTCGTCTGCGCACGCCCCAAGCGCCAGCGCCAGCACGAGGAGCAGCGCAGCGCCCCGGGCCTGATCGACACACCCTGCCATAGTCTTCACCGCCACACCCTCTCCGACGCTCTCGACACCTACGCTGCCCGCGCTGCCCGCGCTCTGCTCGCTGCCTGACAGGCTAGCACGCCGCTCCCCCGAAGGAAAGCCCGCGCCGCGCACATTGTCTCCGCGCGCGGCGTCCGTTATCTGTGAGCCAGGCGCTCCCCGCCGCTCCCCACCCCCACCCCGAGGCCCTCATGCTACGACGCCTCCTCCCTGCGTCGCTCCTCCTCCTCCTAGCCGCGCTCCTCGCGGCGCCTGCTGCCGCGCAGCCGCTCCACCTCGACCTGGCCGCGCCGCCCGACCTGGAGGCCTTCGCCCTGGAGGACCGCGCCGCCTGGCTCGGCGCCCCGGGCGGCCCTCGCCTCGCCCCGACGCTCCGCCTGGAGGGGCAGGGCGGCCTGGGCGATCACGCGGCGGCCTGGGCTGGTGCCTTCGGCGCGGGCGGCGACCTGGGCTGGAAGGCGGGGGATCTCCTCCTCCTGGCCGCCCGCGCCGAGCTGGAGATCGCCGCCCTCGACGGCCTGGAGGCCGCCGACGTCGCCTCGCCTGAGGGCGGCCTGCGCGGCACCCACCGCCTGGAGCTGGCCTTCACCCCGCTCCGCGGCGGCGACGGCGCCGCGCCGCTCCCTGCCGTCGCGGCGCTCCTCCGCCTGGAGCTGGATCACGCGGGCGCGCGTCGCCCCTGGCTCCGGCCGGTTCATCTGGGTCCGGCGCCCTACCTCGACGCCCGCGCGCACCTGGAGGTGCACCTGGGCCGGGAGTGGGGCGCGCTCATCGAGGCCGACGCCAACCTCTACAGCCACGACCTGGGCCGCGGCTGGCTCACCCCCACCACGGTGGTCGGCGCCGCCATCGCCCCGGCGATCTGGGGGGACAGCCTCGCGGAGCCCGGCTTTGGCAACCGCCTGGCCCTGCTCCGCGCGGCCTTCCTCCAGGCCGACCAGCGCGCCTCCCCCATCGAGGCAGATCCTGACACCTGGACCTCCCAGCTGGTCGATCTCCGCCTCTTCGACCTCTCCATGCGCGAGCGCGGCGCGGACAACGCCCACGGCCTCTTCAGCACCCTCCACGCCCGCGTCGAGGCTGCCACGGGGGTGGCCTTTGGGTTGGACGGCGAGGGCTGGGGCATTGTCGGACGGATGGCGGGCACGGTCTGGAGTGACCTCTTCAGCGGGGGGCTCGGGGTCAGCCGCTACGCCGACCTCTCTCCGGATGGCACCCGCTGGCTCCTCGTCCGCCGCGTCGAGGCCCACGTCGGCGTCGGCCTGCCGGACGACCTCCAGGGGCGGCTCACGATCCTGGGGGACCAGCTCCAGGCGCTTGGGACCAACCTCCCGGACGACCCGCTTCGCTTCGGCGCCCAGCTCCAGGGCGACCTGCCCCTGGGCGCGGGCTGGAGCCTCGGCGCCGAGGTCCGCGCCCTCTACGACACCAACCAGCGCGCCTGGACCCCCGCCCCTGGCGCGGGCTGGAACGGTCAGGGGTCGCTGCTGATCCGGTGGGCGCCTGCGACCCCCCCGGCCCCGTAACCTCCTGCTCGCTGCGCTCTCAGGAGGAACGGGGCCGGCAACCCCCCCGGCCCCGTAACCTCCTGCTCGCTGCGCTCACAGGAGGAACGGGGCCGGTCCCCCCCGTGACGGGGGGACACCGACGGGTCGCTGGGGCGGGGTCGCTGGGGGC
>CAUJGC010000614.1 GCA_963169075.1 Myxococcota bacterium | reverse complement strand
GCCGAGAAGCCGCGTTGATCTGGACCGAGGAGCCTTGACGGCGTCCTCTTTGCTTGAGGTTTCACTATGAAGACCCTCGCCTCGTGTAGGCTGTGCTTGCTCATGTTGACGCTGGTCTCTGCCTGCGTCGAGTCTCCCGGGGCGCCAGCGCCTCTCGATGATGGGATCATGGAACCCGGTGAGTTCCGTATCTCACCGAAGAAGATAGCATTGGCTCGACCCAACGTTGCGCAGGATGACGATTCGGATTATGTGGATGAGGAATCCAGTTCAATGTCACCCATCTGCTTTAGCGTATTGCCGATGGGAACGGTCGCCGTCGTCAAGCCCCGCACAGGTGCAGAGATCCTCCCCAGCTGTGATAATGAGTACTGGGGAGCGCGCTTGGAGACTCATGTGGAGGTGCTGGCCAACCTCGCAGGGGAGGCGCTGCCGACCTCTTTTGATGCAACGTTCTATCCCTCCACGCCGGGCTTCAGTCGCGCATACTACGAAGCAGGGCTTCGCGGTGAGATGGTGCTCGCGACCATCTACAAGATGAACGGAGAGTACTTTGTCATCAACATGCAGCACATCGGTCTGGACGGTGAGGAGGTGTACCCCGGGGCTACTGTCGAGGGGGTGCTGCCCGAGCCGCTGCCCGACACCCTCCCCGAGCTGGCCGAGGCGTTCACCTATGCTGATGCGCATTTCAGGGAGGTCTGCCCTGAGCTCGAAGGAACAACCCGTTTGAGGGATAAACCAGAGTGGAAGCGCCGTGAGCTCTTCTTCAGGCGTGAGCAGCTCCCCGAGTGCGTCGAGCCGCGCTAGACTCCGCCCCCGCGCTCTTTTTCTTGTCCCGCCGCCTCCGTACTCTATGCTCCCCTGGCGACGCCCCGCGCGCCGCGCATGGAGCACCCTCCCCAGGCCGCACGGAGGCGGCGGTGATGAGCAGCACCCCACACCCCACCTACCTCAAGCTCCTGGCCGCCAGCCTCGCCTTGGCCGCCGCACCGGCCTGCATCCTCGCGGGCACCACCGGACAGCTCCAGAGCGATCCCGTCCAGCCCGGACAGGCCCCCCAGGGGCAGCTCGACGTGGACCGCGACGCCATGACCGTCGGCACCGCCATCGATCTGCGCTACGTCCGCCTCGTCTCCTCGATCGAGCTGCTCAACACCGAGACGCACCTCACCAACACCCAGAACAACCCCCTCACCGACTCCACCAAGGACTACAACGAGCGGCGCTTCTTCCGCCTCGACGTCCCCCTCCTCTCCCTCTGGGACCTCCGGGACGGCGGCGTCGCCTACCCGGGCCTCCTCGTCCACAGGCACTCGGTGGATCTCTGGGCCCGCGGCGGCGTCGTCTCCATCGACGACACCGTCGAGGGCTTCTACGGCGGCGCCCTCACCTGGTACAAGACCGGCCTCGTCGCCGTCTCTCTCACCGTGGACTACTGGAACCAGAGCGCCCAGGCCCAGGCCCTCAACGAGTTCGGCTCCCTCACCCCCTACCGGGCCGACGCCTCCGGCTTCGTCTTCGGGATCGAGCTGACCCTGGCAGCAGGGGAGTATGCGCTTGATTTTATTAAGTATCTAGCGGACTACGACGATAAGGTCCGCAAGGAGTTCCCCGCGCGCTCCGCCGCGCGACCGGTCCTGGAGCCCTGGACCCCGGCCGCCGACCTCCCCTGACGCCCCTTGAACCCGGGCGCGCTCATGCCTATGCTGCTCCAAGCCTGGCCGCCGGGGGTCCTCCCGACGGCCACCCCCCCGCTCCTCTCGGCACCCCGCGCTGCCGAATCTCCAGGTGGTACATGACCTCCCAGATGACCGAAGACTTCGTCAAGGCCCTCCCCAAGACCGACCTCCACGTCCACCTCGACGGCTCCCTCCGCCTCCCCACCCTCATCCAGCTCGCCAAGGACCGCAACGTCCAGCTCCCCTCCGAGACCGAAGAGGGCATGCGCGAGCTGGTCTTCAAGGAGCGCTACGCCTCCCTCGGGGACTACCTCCACGGCTTCAAGTACACCGGCTCCGTCCTCCAGGACGCCGAGGCCCTGGAGCAGGTCTCCTACGAGCTGGCCTGGGACAACATCCACGAGGGCGTCCTCTACATCGAGCCCCGCTTCGCACCCCAGCTCCACGTCAACGCCAAGACCGACCTCCCCGCCGTCATCGTCGCCGTACACCGCGGCCTCAAGCGCGCCAAGGACGAGTACAACCGCTCCGAGGCCGTCCAGGTCCACGGACGACCCCCCTTCGAGTACGGCCTCATCATCTGCGCCATGCGCATGTTCTCCGAGGGCTTCTCCCACTACTACGCCCAGCTCATCAACTCCCACCCCTACAGCCCCCGCAAGCGCGTCTTCGCCATGGCCTCCCTGGAGCTGGCCCAGGCCACCGTCGCCATCAAGCGCGAATACGGCATCCCCATCGTCGGCTTCGACCTCGCCGGGCAGGAGAACGGCTTCCCCGCCGAGGACCACGTCGAGGCCTACCAGTACGCTCACAAGCACTTCCTCAAGAAGACCGTCCACGCTGGCGAAGCCTACGGACCCGAGTCCATCTTCCAGGCCATTACGGATCTGCACGCCGACCGCATCGGTCACGGCTTCAACCTCCTCAGCCCGTGGCTCATCCAGGATGACCACGTGGACAAGCAGCGCTACATCACCGACCTCACCGAGTACATCGCGGATCGGCGCATCACCCTGGAGGTCTGCATCACCTCCAACCTCCAGACCATGCCCAACCTCAAGGCCATCCACCACCACGCCTTCGGGGACTTCCTCCAGCGACGCCTCAGCGTCACCTTCTGCACCGACAACCGCCTCGTCTCCAACACCAGCGTCACCCGCGAGCTGATGCTCGCCATCGACGCCTTCAACATGACCCCCCGCGACGTCAAGCACTGCCTCATCTACGGCTTCAAGCGCTCCTTCTTCCCGGGGTCGTACATCGAGAAGCGTCGCTATGTGCGCGACATCATTGACTATTACGAGCGCGTCGAGCGCGAGTTCGGCGTCGACGCCGAGCACGCCAACGACGACCTGAGCGACCCCGAGTGACCCCCCGCCGCGCGGAGCGCCCCATGCCCTGGAACCCACCCGGCGCGCTCCGCGCGGTGTTCTTTTCTTTCGCCTTCGCTGCCCTCCTCCTGGCAGCCCCCGCCCACGCCCAGCCCACCCCCGACCCCGACACCCCCGGCGAAGACCCCGCCGAGGCCGCAGGCCGCGTCCAGGGCCTCACCCCCCCCGACGGCGCCCCGCCCGCCCACCCCACCCCCCACCTCCCCGACGATCCCAACCGCCCGCCTGACGATCCTGCCGCCGACCCCGCCCGCACCGCCGCCCCGGAGGCCGATCCCCGCACCTCGGCCCCGCCCGGCGCCACCGGCCCCGCCCTCCCGCCCCTCACGGGCGCGGTCCTCACCACCGAGCCCAGCCGCCTCCTCCTCGCAGATCTCCAGCAGGACCTCCACCTCTGCGACCTCGCCACCGGGCGCTGCCGCAGCCAGGGCAGCGCCGCCGACGCCGGCCTCCCCGCCTGCGCCACCCACCTCCGCAACGGCTGGTCCTGGGCCATGACCCCCGAGGGACGCGGCACCTCCCTCTGCGCGGACGCCTGCGGCCCCGACTTCCGACCCGGCGCGCCGCCCCCCCTCCCCCCCAACGCCCTCAGCCTCCTCCCCGAAGGCGCCACCGAGGCCTGCGGCAACGCCCCCGCGGGCGCCAGCTTCTGGGTCGGACGCCACACCCTCCAGCGCTGGGGCGACCGCCCCGACGCCGAGGTCGTCCCTCTCCCCGGCGCCACCGGCGCCCCCCTCCAGGCGGCCCTCTCCACCGCGGGCCGCCTCTGGCTCGTCCGCGACGGACACCTCTGGGCCCGGCCCTGGGACCCCCGCGACGGCCTCGCCTTCACCGCCTTCGCAGACACCACCCCCGAGTCCACCGCCTGGCCCCCCGCCTGCGCCCCCGCCACACGCCGCGTCGATCAGCTCCTCTACGCCGCCCCCCTCCCCCGAGGCGCCCGCGCCGGCCTCCGCGCCGGCATCTGGTCCGTCGGCCCCTGCGGCCTCGTCCCGCTCCACCTCTTCGACCTCCCCGAAGGCCGCTCCGAAGCCCTCCTCTGGCCCGAAGACGTCTACCGACGCCCCGCCTGGCCGCCGCCCCAGCGCCTCACCGCCGCCCTCCACCCCCTCCACACCCTCTGGATCGTCGCCCCCGACGCCGCTGGCGCCGCGCGCCAGCTCTGGGGCGCCTCACCGGGCGACCTCACCCTCCGCCTCCTCCCCCAGCCCCCCCTCCGCGACCTCACCGCGGTCGTCCAGCTCGACGCCACCCCCTACGCCCTCGGAGACGGCGCCCTGGAGCTTCCCTCCCTACGCCGCGTCGGCCTCCAACAAGAAGACGGCCAGCCCTTCGGCGCCGAGCGCCTCCGCGCCCGCATGGCCGAGGCGCGCGGCGACGCCTTCGCCGTCCTCACCCAGCGCCCCGCCGCCCTCTGGCTCTGGCGCCCCGGACACCGCTGGCCCCTCCACGTCCCCATCGCCCGCGACCTCGACCCCAGCACCCTCCAGGCCATCGCCTTCACCCAGACCCACACCGGCGACCCCGCCCTGGCCTACCAGCTCCCCGACGGCGCCTGGTGGGAGCAGCCCCTCGACCTCGCCGTCCCGCCCCGCCGCCGCGACGCCCCGCCCGTCCCGCCCCCGCCGCCCCCCGCCCGCGCCAACGCCGCCCGCCCCGCGCGCGGCGCCGCCCCCGAGAACGACCACCTCGCCGTCAACGGCACCGCCCTCGGCATCGGCGCGCTCCTCGCGCTCCTCGTCCTCGGCGGCGTCATCTGGTGGAAGCGCCGAGGTCCATAAGCCCCTCCAGCCCCGCCCGCACCGCCGCTCCGGCCTCCACAGGAGCCCCCGCCGCGAAGATCCGCAGCGTCGCCCCCGCCTCCCCCAGCGCCGCGTCCACCGCCTCCAACCCCAGCCCCAGCCCCCGCAGCGACCCCTCGCCGCCCCCCGCCTCCACCACCACCATGTCCTCGCTCCGCCGCTTGTCCCGCGGCGGCACGTCCAGCAGCACCTCCCCCGGCCGCAGCCCGAGCCGACGCTCCATGCACGCCACGACCCCCGCCACCTCGGCCCGTGGACGCCCCTGCAAGCCCGCGTAGAGCCCCCGCGCCGCCTCCTCCTGGCACGACGCCGGCACCTCCGCCACGAGCCGGTAGAACCCCTCCGGAGGCCCAAGCAGACACCCCAGCGCCCGCGCCGCGCGACCCCCCGCAGGCGCCTGCGCCGCCAGCCAGCGCAGCAGCCCCACATCGTCCAGCCCCAGCAGCGCCCCCACCAGCCCCGACCGACGCGACGGCAGCACCCCCTCCGCCTGCAAGCCCTCCAGCGCCGCCTCCAGCGCCGCCGCGCTCGCCCGCAGCGCCGGGTGCCAGTAGCCCCGCACATAGAGCCGCGCACGCGCCGCCGCGAACTTCACCGCCGCCGCAGCCCCCTCCGCCGCCACCCCGAGCCCCACGCCCCCCTCACGCACCCGCAGCGACCGCAGCAGCGCCTCCCCATCCCACCCCAGCCCCCACCTCACCCCCATCGCCCGGCTGTCCCGCGCCATGTAGTCCATCTTGTCGATGTCCACCGCCCCCGAGATCACCCCCGCCACCAACGCCTCACCTTCACCCGCCGGACGCCCCTCGATCACCCGCGCCACCGCCGCCGGGTCCACCCCCCACGCCGCCTCCACCGCCTCGCCTAGACCGACCGCCACCCCCTCCACCGCCACGCCGCGCAGGATCGCCGCCCCCAGCGCCTCGTGCCGGGGCGCGTCGTCCTCGCCGTGGGCCGTCGCCTCCAGCGAGTGCGCCATCGGGTAGTG
>CAUJGC010000613.1 GCA_963169075.1 Myxococcota bacterium | reverse complement strand
TCCGCCTCGCGGGGGGCGTGGCCGACGCGGGCGAGCGCGACAGCGGCGCCGACAACAGCAGCGTCAACAACAGCAGCGTCAACAACAGCAGCCTCCCAGGCGAGGACGCCGGAGAGGACGCCGCGCCACCTGAGGACGCCGCGCCGCCTGAGGACGCGACCCTGGAGGAGGACGCGGCTCCGGAGGAGGACGCGCCGCGCGAGCCCAACGCCTGCGGCGGCGACGGGCCGCTCGCTGGCGCGCCGGGCGATCTGTGCGGCGCGTGTGGCGTCTGGGTCTGCAAGGGCGACGGCGCAGACGCGGGGGTCACCTGCGCCGATCCGGGTGCAGACGCCTGCGGCGGGTGCATGCTGCCGGAGAACTTCGGCGGCGCCTGCCGCGCGGGAGAGGCGTGCGGGCAGTACACCTGCGATGGGACCGCGCTCGCCTGCGAAATGATTGATTTTGCATCGGATTCATCACTGGATTCATGCAATTTCTTTCATGCGCCGCTGGATGCGGGGAGCTACCTCGACGCGGGGCAGACGTTGGGCTTCGCGGCGGACCTGGGGCGCGCCGATCTGGAGGGCAACTTCGAGGCGGGGTTCATCGGCGGGCCGGAGGGGGGGCTGCGCTTCTTCAACCAGGCGCACCGGGTCGTCTACAGCGACGACGACGCGCACGACGAGCGGCGCTTCACGCTGGATCTCTGGATCAAGCCGAAGGGCAACAACCCGCCTGGGGAGCCGGTCTTCGTCGAGAGCGACGTGTGGCGGCTGGGGGCGGTCCGCGACGGGGAGTCCGGTACGCGCTACCGGATCGCGTTCTCGCTGCTGGAGCGCAGCTCCCGCGACGTGGTGACGCGGTGGAGCACGGAGAGCGCGGTGGTGAGCTACGGTGGGTCGGGCTGGCATCGGGTGACCGTGCAGGTGGACGCCGACAACCGGATTGACACCCACCTCAACAACGTCGTCAAGATCTACTGGGATGGGTTGGCGGTGGGCATGACGGGGCCGGGCGTGAACCCGGACGCCTGGACCCGGCTGGGGTTGGCCTTCAACTGGGGTCGCCTCTGCGTCGGGAACGCCTGCGCGGGCGACGGCTACGAGGCGGAGGCCACGCTGGACGACGTGAAGCTCTACCCCTTCCTCTTCACCCCTGAAGCGAACTGAGGCTGTCTGGAGTTTGATGGAGCCGTTGACTCTGCACGATCTGGAGCGCGAAGGCAGCGACTATGACGCGCTGGTGAGCGTGACGCCCGAGATCGACACCTTCTGCACGTCGTCTCTCTGGGCGGTCCCTGCCCATGAGGCGCTGATGCCCCCCCGCGAGCCGTGGATCTGGCGCGGCGAGGGGGGCTATGTGGCGCTGGCGCGTGGGTTTGAGGAGCGGCTGGGACATTATCTCCAGCCGCTGGAGGGGATGTGGGGGTTCTGCTCGGGGATCGTGGCGTCGGAGCCCGCGCCGCTGCTCGCGGCGATGGGCGCGGAGCTGCGGGCGTCGCGCATCCCGTGGAACATGGTGCTTTTGAGCGGGCTGACGCCTGGCGGGGCGGTGTGGAGCGCGGCGCTGCGCGCGTTCGGGGCGCGGCATCGGATGGGGTCGGGGATCCCTGCGACGCGGCACCGGGCCTCGCTGGAGGGGGGTGTGGAGGGTTTCTTGAGCCGGCGCTCCCGCAAGCTCCGCCAGAACCTGCGCCGCGCCGCGCGCACCGCAGCGGAGGCGGGGATCACCTTCGAGCGGGTCGAGGAGGTCGGGGAGGCCGCGTGCGAGGCGATCTACGCGCGCATCCTGGCGGTGGAGCGCCGGAGCTGGAAGTGGGCCGAGGGCGGCGGGCTGCACGACCGCGGGATGCAGGGCTTCTACCGGGCGATGCTGCCTCGGCTGGCGCGGCGCGGGGCGCTGCGGGTGACCTTCGCGCGGCAGGGGGAGCGGGACGTGGCCTACATCCTGGGAGGGGTTATGTTCAATGGTTACAGGGGGTTGCAGATGAGCTTCGACGACGCGCTGCGGCACCTCTCGCTGGGGAACCTCCTGCAGTGGGCCGCGATCCAGGACGCGGCGGCGGAAGGGCTCGCCCTCTACGATCTGGGCGGCGAGATCGCCTACAAAGCCCACTGGTCCGACGACAACCTGACCACGCAGACCCTGGCGATCTTCCGATGAACAGCGCTCCGGTGCGACAGGCCGCCCTGCTGGCGGCGCTCCTCCTCCTCCTTGTCCTGCCGCTCCGCGCCGAGGCCCAGGGTCGCCCGGCGAAGGTGCTCCACGCGGTGCAGCTCCAGCAGCGGGACGAGGCGACGCTCGTCGTCCTCAAGACCGACGGCGACGCGACCTTCTCCGCCTACCGCATCGAGGGGCCGCCGCGGCTCTTCGTGGATCTCTCCAACCTCCAGGTGGACGCGGGGGTGCGGCTTGGAGCGGTGCTCCAGCAGGGGCCGCTGGCCGGGCGGGTCACGCTCTCGGAGGCCAGCGATCCCATGCAGCAGGTGGTGCGGCTGGTGGTGGAGCTGGGCGACGTCCAGAGCTACGACGTCCACACCGAGGGCGGCAACATCGTGGTCTCACTGGTGAGCGGGGCGCCTGCGCCGCGCGGCGGCAGCGGCAGCGGCAGCGGCGACGAGCTGGAGCTGGCGCGCCAGGCGCTGCTCCAGAAGGAGCGCCGCCTCCGCGAGCTGGAGGAGCAGCTGGCCCGCGCCACCAGCGCTCGACCGCCAGACAGCGCCGCCCAGGAGCGGACACGCCTGGAAGGCGAGGCCCGCGACCTCCGGGAGCGCCTGACGCGAGCCGAGCGCGAGCGCGACGCCCTCCAACGCAAGGTGGAGGGGGGCGCGCGCCTCCAGGGCGAGCTGGACGCCGCGCAGCGCGAGCTGAACGCCCGCCAGGAGGCCCTCGCCCGGGCCGAGCGGGATCTCCAGAAGGTGTCTTCCGATCTCAAGAACCGGGATGAGCAGCTCCAGCGCCTCCAGCGCGACCAGCGCCAGCAGCAGCAGGAGCAGCGCGAGCGCGACGCCCGCCTCACCCAGCTGGAGCGCGAGCGCGCCGACCTGCAACGCCAGCGCGATCTCCAGAGCGCCGAGGTGCGAGACGCCCGCGAGCAGCTCACCGCCCTCCAGCGCCGCGCCCAGGAGGACGCCCAGGCCCTCGCCAGGACCCGCGAGCAGCTCCAGCAGGCCCAGCGCGGCGTCGCCCAGGACGAGCGCACCCGCACCGCCCAGCTCACCGAGGAGAACAAGCGCGCCGCCGACCGCATCGACGACCTCCAGCAGCAGCTCGCCCAGCTCCAGAGCCAGCTCCAGCAAGCCCGCCAGGACGGCGCACAGCGCGCCCAGGTCGAGCACCTCCAGCGCGACCTCGCCTCGGCGGAGCGGGGGCGCGCCGACGCCGAGCGACGCGTCGAGCAGCTTCAGGAGCAGCTCCGGGACGCGCAGCGCGGGCGCGGCGACCTCGCGGCGCTCCAGCGGGACCTCCAGGCCGCTCAGCGCGACCTCCAGGCCGCTCAGCGCGACCTCCAGAGCACCCAGCGCGACCTCCAGGCCGCCCAGCGCGACCTCCAGACCGCCCAGCGCGAGCGCGACGCGCTCCGAGGTGAGACCGCGCGCCTCCAGCGCGACCTCGACGCCGCGCGTCGCGGCGCCGCCGTCGCTGCCGTTGCCCCGCGCCCCGCCGAGCCCACCACCCTCGCCCAGATCGACCCCGAGCCCCCGCCGCGCCGCGTCGTGTCCGCGCCGCCCGCCGCGAACCCCCTCGCGCCGCTCTCCCGCGATCCCTGCGCCGACAAGCCCGACGGCGCCGTGACCCTCTACCACAGCAACTTTCGTAAGAAAGAGGCCGGCGCCTGCCGCCAGGGGCTCCGCCAGGGCGAGTGGACCTTCTGGGATGAGTCCGGCGCCGTCACCTGGCAGGGGCGCTTCACCGACGGCGCCGCCGCCCAGCCCTGAGCCCGCCCCCATGCTGCCCACCGCGCGCTACTTCACCTTCCCCGACGGCGCCCTCACCTACCGCTGCGACACCTGCGGCGCCTGCTGCAAAGGGCTCGGCGTCGGCTTCGACGCCGCCCGCGGCGAGCACCTCCAGCTCGCCGCGCGCTACCCCGCCATCACACCCTTCCTGCGGCGCACCGGCGGCGCCTGGACCGCCCGCAACCCCACCGGGCGCTGCTGGTTCCTCCAGCGCGACGGCCTCTGCCGCGTCGAGGTCGAGCACGGCCGCGACGCCAAGCCCGCCGCCTGCCGCCTCTTCCCCTTCAACCGCCTCTTCCGCCTGGGGCGGCACCTCATCATCGACTTCAACAGCGTGATCTGCCCCCTCCTGCCCGCCGACAGCCACCACGCGGGCATCCGACATGCCGATATCGAGCTTGATCTCTCATCTATCATGGACCCCGCCCTGGTGGGCGACCTCCCCTGCCCGCCCGGCGATCCCGAGGGCGACCACTGGGTCGCCCGCGAGGGCCGCGTCGCCCACGCCTGCGCCGACGCCGCCGCGCTGCCGCCGCTGGACGCCCTGGAGGCCGTCCTCCGCGCCAAGCTCCCTCGCCGCGTCTCCCCCGGCGCCGCCTGCGCCCAGAGCGCCGACGCCTTCGAGGCCCTCTTCAGCCTCCCCCCGCGCCTGCCCTCGCCGCTCCTCCTCCAGCGCGCGCTCCTCCTGACGCCCTCCATGCGCTTCAACGCGTCCTTCGGCGCCCACGCCGCGCTCCCCGCAGACGTCCTCGCCGCGCGCCTCCCCGGGATGTGGCTCGCCTGGCTGCACCTGCTGGCCGAGGCCGAGGCGCTGGCCCTCGAACCGCTCTCCCTCCAGCAAGCCACCGGGGTCTGGTCCGAGCATCAGCCCCTCCTGGCCTTGCTGGCCTCCTGGTTTGAGCCCGCCGCGATCCCCGCCGGCCCCGTCTCCCTCCCGGATGACCCCGCGCTCCGCCCTCCCCTCCTCGCCTTCGGCCAGGCCCTCGCGGCCAGGCCGCAGCCCGTCGGCGCGGCCCTCCTCCCCCTCCTCCCCGACGAGCCCGCCCTCCGGGTCGCCGTGGCGCGGCTCGCCGGAGGGCTGCTCGGGCAACGGGGGTGGGGGGGGGGGGGGGGGAGGGCCCCCCCCGAGCGCCGCACCCCCCGACAGGGAACGCAGAACGAGAGAAGA
>CAUJGC010000612.1 GCA_963169075.1 Myxococcota bacterium | reverse complement strand
CTGCGGACAATGCGGCGCCTGGCAGTGCAACGGCCCCAACGCCACCCTCTGCAACGATCCCGGCCTCAACGCCTGCGGCGGCTGCGCCCAGCTCCAGGGCCAGCCCGGCACCTCCTGCGGACCATGCGGCGACTGGCAGTGCAACGGCGCCAACGCCGTCTCCTGCGGCTCCGGCGCCACCAACGCCTGCGGCGGCTGCGCCCAGCTCCCCAACACACCGGGGCAGCCCTGCGGACAGTGCGGCCAGATCACCTGCAACGGCCCCAACGCCACCCAGTGCAGCGACCCCGGCCTCAACGCCTGCGGCGGCTGCACCGCCCTCGCCCAACCCCCCGGCGGCGCCTGCGGCTCCTGCGGCACCCGCGTCTGCGACGGCGCCAACGCCACCCGCTGCCAGGACCCCGGCACCACACGCTACTACCACGACGGCGACGGCGACACCTACGGCAGCCCCGCCTTCATGGACCTCTGCGCCCCCACAGGCAACTACACCACCACCCAGACCGGCGACTGCAACGACTCCAACAACGCCATCTACCCCGGAAACACCGAGGTCTGCGACGGACTCGACAACGACTGCCTCAACGGCGCCGATGACGGTCCCCCGCTCTGCGGCCCCAGGCGCTTCTGCGACCAGGGACAGTGCATCTGCGCCTTCGAAGAGTGCGGAGGAGTCTGCTGCTCCTTCAACCAATACTGCGGCCCCGGCGAGAGCTGCCGCTCGTGCAGCGCGCCAGGCTGCGAGATCCCCTGAGCCCACCCCCCAAGGAGCCCACCTCATGACCTTCGATCTCAAGATCATCAACGGCACCGTCTTCGACGGCACCGGCGCCCCGGGACGCAAGACCCACATCGGCATCCGCGACGGCCTCATCGTCGAGGTCGGCGCCTGCGAAGGCGACGCCGCCCGCACCATCGACGCCGACTCCCTCATCGTCACCCCCGGCTTCATCGACATCCACACCCACTACGACGGGCAGATCTCCTGGGACGCCGATCTGGCCCCGTCGTGCTATCATGGCGTAACTACAGCCGTTCTGGGCAACTGTGGCGTCGGCTTCGCCCCCTGCCGCCCCGAGGACCGCGACCGCCTCATCGACCTCATGCAGGGCGTCGAAGACATCCCCGGCACCGCACTCCACGAGGGCATCACCTGGGAGTGGGAGTCCTTCCCCCAATACATGGACGCCCTCGACGCCCGACCCCACACCATCGACTTCGCCGCCCAGGTCCCCCACGACGCCCTCCGCGTCTACGTCATGGGCGAGCGCGCCTTCAAGCTCCAGGACGCCACCGACGAGGACATCGCCAAAATGCGCGACCTCCTCCGCGAGTCCCTCCAGGCCGGCGCCATCGGCTTCTCCACCGGACGCTCCGACAACCACCGCGACGCCGACGGCTCACCCACCCCCGCCTCCGAGGCCTCCCTCCGCGAGCTGACCGGCATCGCAGCAGCCTTCAAGGGCCTCCAGCACGGCGTCCTCCAGGCCGTCTCCGACTTCGACATGGCCGCCTCACCCCAGCGCTTCGACGGCGAGTTCGACCTCCTCGAACGCATGGCCGAGGCCTCCGGCGGGCACCACCTCAGCATGTCCCTCATCCAGCGCGACATGGCCACCGAGCAGTGGCGACGCGTCATCGCACGCGCCGAAGCCGCCCAGGCCCGCGGCCTCACCATCCGCCTCCAGGCCGGCGCACGCGGCATCGGCGTCCTCCTCGGCCTCCAGGCCACCTTCCACCCCTTCATGGGCTTCCCCTCCTACAAGAAGATCGCCCACCTCCCCCTCCCCGAGCGCGTCGCCATCCTCCGCGACCCCGCCGTCAAAGCCCAGCTCCTCTCCGAGAAATCCGAAAAAGTCTCCGGCGACGGCTCCCCCATCCCCCCCCTCGCAGACGAGCTGCTCGCCCACATCGACTTCGTCGCCATGCGCCTCTACCGCCTCGACGACCGCTTCGACTACGAGCCCGAGCCCCAAAGCTCCATCCTCGCGGAGGCCCTCGCCCAGAACGTCTCCCCCCTCAGCGTCATCTACGACGCCATGCTGGAGGATGAAGGACGCACCCTCCTCTACTTCCCCATCTACAACTACATCGAGCAGAACCTCGACAACGTCCACACCATGCTCACCCACCCCCTCGCCTTGCCCGGCCTCAGCGACGGCGGCGCGCACGTCGGCACGGTCTGCGACGCCTCCTTCCCCACCTTCCTCCTCACCCACTGGACCCGCGACCGCAAGCGCGGACCCCGCGTCCCCCTGGAGCACATGATCCACCGGATGACCCAGGCCAACGCCGACTACATGGGCTTCCACGACCGCGGCGTCATCGCCCCCGGCAAAAAAGCCGACCTCAACATCATCGACTGGGCCAACCTCAAGCTCCACCACCCCCACATGGTCTACGACCTCCCCGCCGGCAGCGGGCGCTTCCTCCAGAACGCCACCGGCTACCGCGCCACCCTCGTCTCCGGCCAGATCATCCTCGAAGACGACAAGCTCACCGGCGCCACCCCCGGACGCCTCATCCGCGGCGGTCAGGCCTGAGGCGCGCTGAGCCCCAGCTGCCTCAGCTTGCGCGCCAGCCCGTGCGGCGTGTTCAGCGTGTGCAGCCAGCTCCCGTCGCGGCGGTGGTACGAGATCACCCCACCGCCGCACGGGAACCCCCACACCCACACCTCATCCCGCGCCCCCTTCACCCGAGCGCGCACCGGCCCCACCACCCCCTCAACACCTGCCAGGATCACCTCGGGCGCAGCACCCACACCCTCGCCTAGAAAGAAGAAGCGCCCCGGACACCCCGGGATCGGGCGCACCCGGTGGCGCCGCAGCACCGCCTCCAGACCCTCCCAACCCACGGCACCTCCTCACACGCCACGACACCAGAACACAAGGGGGTGCGGGGGGGGGGGGGGGGGGGGCGCCCCCCCGCCACCCCCGA
>CAUJGC010000611.1 GCA_963169075.1 Myxococcota bacterium | reverse complement strand
CTCGCCGCCGCACGTCAGGGCGAGCCTTCCGTGCTCGTGCTCCACGGAGAATACGGCATCGGCAAGAGCACCCTCGTCCGCGCCTTCATGGAGGACGTGCGCGAGTTCATCCCCGGCGATGATATCAAGATCGTCTGGGCTTCAGAACACGCCCCGGCCCTCGGCGGCCTCACCGAAGACCTCGCCCTCCTCCTCGATCTCCACGCCCAGGGACAACCCCCCGATCTCGCCCAGGCCCTCGCACGATGCTCCGGCGTCCACCCCGGTGAACTCCCCCACCTCCTCCGACTCCTCCGCGACCTCCCCGATCAGCACGCCTCCCTCGCAGACCTCCGCAGCCAACACCTCGCCCTCCTCGACACCCTCGCCCTCCCCTTCCTCCAGCACGCCCAGCAGCACACCCTCCTCTGGCTCCTCGAAGACCTCCACCGCGAAGACCCCCTCACCCTCGCCCTCCTCGAACACCTCCGCGCCAAAGCTCCCCCCGGCGCACGCCTCCTCATCCTCACCTCCGTCAACCTCGACGCCCTACAGCACGAGCCCGCCAACGCCCGCCTCCTCCGACCCCTCCTCCGACACGACGCACCACGCACACACCACCTCACCCTCTACGGCATCCCACGCGACCTCGCCCTCAACCCCCTCCGCGACCTCCTCGACGCACCGCCCGCCGCCGACCTCGCCCTCCTCCTCCACGACTCCACCGGCGGACACCCCGCCGCCATGCGACACCTCCTCATCGACCTCCACCGACGCCACCTCCTCCACCTCGAAGACGAGCGCTGGACGCTCCGCGACGACCTCCACCCCGACGACCTCCAACACCTCCTCGAACCCCACACCCAGGACCGCATCCTCCACCTCGCCGCCTCCCACGGCGGACGACGCGCCGTCCGCCTCCTCGCCGCCCTCGCCCTCCTCGGCGGAGAGGCACCCGCCGCCTGGCTCCACACCCTCGCACCCCAGCTCAACGACCCCGACCTCCTCGAACACCTCGACCACGCCGCCGACGAGGCCCGCCGCGCAGGCTTCCTCCTCCGACTCCCCAACGACGCCCTCGCCCTCTCCACACCCCTCCTCACCCACACCCTCCTCCAGGACATCCTCGACACCGCCAACTCCACCGATCCCCACGACGAAGACGCCCAGGCCGCCCAGCGTGACCTCGCCCTCGCCGCGCGCTTCCTCCTCGCACGACTCAACCCCCCCTCCAACGCCCAGACACGACACATCGCCGCCCTCCTCATCGGCGCACACAAGCTCCCCGAAGCCCTCCGCGTCATCCGACGACACGCCGACGCCGCCTACCGCGCTTTCCGCATCGACGACGCCCTCGACGCCTACCTCCTCGCCTGGAACCTCGCCCAGCAGCTCCCCGACGACCTCCCCCCCGACCCCGAGGACATCCTCTCCCTCCTCCGCCTCGCCGAGCTGCACGCCACCCTCCAGCGCAACGCCCAGGCCGAAGACTTCCTCCACAGCGCCCTCACCCTCGCCCAACAGCACGCCGACACCCACCTCCGCGACACCCTCACCGGCCGCATCCTCCACCTCCAGGGCGAACTCGCCGCCGCCAGGCGCGACCTCCACCGCGCCGCCGCTCTCCTCGACCAGGCACGCGCCTGCTTCGAGCGCACACGCGATGACCACAGCGTCGCACGCGTCCTCGTCGAGCGCGCCCACGTCCAGCTCCTCGCACGCGACCCCGAAGGCGCCGTCGAACACCTCCTCGAAGCCGAGGTCCTCGCTGAGCTTCACCGCGCCACACACGCCCAGGCACGCGCACGCCTCGTCCTCGCCTTCGCACGCCTCCGCCTCAACCTCCCCGAACAAGCCGCCAAAGACGCCTCACTCGCCATCGACTACGCCGCCCGCGACAACAACACCCCCCTCCGCGCCGACGCGCTCCTCCACCGCGGCGCCGCACACCTCCTCCTCGACCAACCCCAGGACGCGCTCCGCGACCTCACCGAGGCCGTCTCACTCAAGCTCAAGCTCGGTGATCCCCCCGGACTCACCCGCGCCCAGCGCCTCCTCGCCGCAGCCCACGCCGCCAACCACAACCTCGCCGCCGCCCGAGGACAGCTCCAGCTCGACATCCAGGCCGCCCAGGAGCGCGGCGACACCCACGCCGCCGCCTGGACCTCCCTCCTCTGGGCCGACGCCTGCGCTCACCTCGCCCTCCAGCGCCTCCAACGACACCACCCCCACGCCCTCAACGACCTCCAGGAAATCCTCGACCACCTCACCGACCTCCAACACCTCGCCATACGCCAGCGACGCTACAACCTCCTCACCCGCGCCCTCACCCGACACCTCCTCCTCCTCCACGCCGCGCAACACACCCCCCAGGCCCTCGACCTCCTCCAACATCACCTCGACCTCCAACACCCCCACCCGCCCCTCGACGCCGAGCTGCACGCCCTCCGGCTCCTCCTCGATCCCCCTGCACCCCACGACCCCCTCTCACCCCTCCGACTCCACCGCGAAGCCGTCGCACTCCACCACCCCGAGGCCCTCCTCTTCACCGACCTCCTCACCGCACACCTCGAACTCCAGCTCGGCTGCGCACGAGACGCCGACGCCCGCCTCCAACGCACCCGCGCCATCGCCCTCCGCGCAGGACACTTCCTCGAAGCCACCCTCGCCCACGCCGCCCTCCACACCCCACGCACCGCCCTCGCCCTCGTCGCCTCCTGGCCGCTCCTCCCTTTGTAGATAAATTATATAATTTTATATATAATTTATGCTGATTTATGAGTGCCGCCGCATCGCAGCCCCACCTCTGGTCATCTGCTCCTTCATCCTGTATGCTGCCTCCCGGTCGTAAAACCGCACGCGCAGCGTCAGGAGCGGACATGTCGGACCCTGAGAAGAAAGACCGTATCCCCCTCCACCAGAGCGCCGGCGCCATGCTCGCCAGCCGGCCTCGCATGGAGATCGGCGGCGCGGAAGCCGCGCCAGACCCCCTCATCCAGTTCTTCACCTCCATCCCCCTCTTCTCTCTCCTCACCGCCGACGAGGTCCTCCACCTCCTCCGCGTCTGCTCCATCGAGACCTACAAGGCCGGGCAGACCATCTTCGAGGAGGGGCGCGCCGCCGACTCCATGCTCATCATCGAGCGCGGCGAGCTGGAGGTCACCGTCCGGGGCACCGCCGGCGACGTCGTGGTCGCCCACCTGGGCGACGGCTCCGTCGTCGGAGAGATGGCCCTCATCGTCGGCGGACCCCGCACCGCCACCGTCTCCGCGGTCACCGAGACCCGCGCCTACCGCCTCGACGGCCGCGACTTCGAGAACCTCCGGCAGCAGCAGTCCGTCGCCGCCTACAAGATCCTCCGCAAGCTCCTCGAAACCCTCGGAGAGCGCGCCCACAACGGCGCCCAGCGGATCCAGGACCTCTTCGACCGGCCCGCCGACAACGCACCCCACTTCGAGCGCACCTGCCGCGATCTCCTCGACCGCATCCAGCGCGCCCTCCCCCCCGACGAGGCCCCATGAGCCAGCCCACCCCCTCGCGCGCCACCCTCAACGCCGCCCTCGGCAGGATGCGCCTCTTCGCCGGCCTCTCCGAGGAAGACCTCAACATCTTCCTCGACATCGCGGAGGTCCGCACCGCCCTGCCCCAGGAGCACCTCTTCGACGCCGGACAGCCCCTCGACGGCGGCTGGCTCCTCCTCCAGGGGCGCGTCGAGATCGCGGAGCAGCCCTGGCCCAGGCGCCGCCTCCACCGCCAGGTCTTCTCCCCCGGCGACCTCTTCGGCCTCCCGGGCTTCATCAAGGGCTGGGAGAGCCGACGCACCGCCGTCGCCCTGGAGAGCACCTCCGCCCTCTACATCGAACGGCGCGCCTTCCTCCGCCTCATCGACTCCGGCTCCCTCGCGGCCTTCCGCATCTTTGACGCCCTCCTCGACCTCTATGTGCAGGACGTCCAGAGCGTCAACCAGCTCCTCGACGACATCTACAGCCGACCCTGGGAGACCCTCGACCTCCTCCGCAAACACGCCCAGCCCTGAAGAGCCCATGACCCAGCTCATCGAGATCACCCACGAGTTCCCCTTCTCCGCCGAGCGCTGGCTGGACCTCTACTTCTCCCGCGGCTTCATCGAGCACCTCGACGCCCACCTCCCCGCCCGCATGAAGCTGGAGATCCTCGAAGACAAGCCCGACACCCGCCTCCGCACCGTCCGCACACACCCCCAGGTCGAGCTGCCCGGCTTCGCCGCCGCCATCACCGGCGGCAAGACCCTCTCCTTTCTGGAGACCTCGGTCCTTAAAAAAGGTACAAACAAGATAGAATTCTCGGTGGTTCCCAACATCATCCCCGAGAAGTTCATCATCTCCGGCGGCGCCACGGTCGAGGCCCTCACCCCCACCACCTGCCGCCGCACCATGCGCACCGAGCTGACCATCAAGGTCTTCGCCGTCGGCGCCCGCCTGGAGGAGTTCATCGCCCGCTCCCTCCGCGAGAGCTACGCCAAGGGCCACGGCGCCATGATCGACTACGAGCGCATCAGCCGCCCCGCCTGAGCGTCAGGAACGCCATGAACGATCTCCGCCACGCCATCCTCCAGGGGCTCCCCGACGCGCTGCCCCCCCACCCGGGCTACGACCGCGCCGTCAGCCACGCGCCGGTGCGCCCGCCGGTCCTCACCGAGGCCGAGCAGGCCCTGGCGCTCAAGAACGCGCTCCGCTACCTGCCGCCGGCGTGGCACGCGGTCATGGCGCCGGAGCTGGCGGAGGAGCTGCGGACGCTGGGGCGCATCTACATGCACCGCCTCCGCCCGACCTACCCCATGCACGCCCGACCTTTGGAGGAGTACCCGGCCCGCTCCAGGCAGGCGGCGGCGATCATGTTGATGATCCAGAACAACCTGGATCCGGCGGTGGCGCAGCACCCCCACGAGCTGATCACCTACGGGGGCAACGGCACGGTCTTCCAGAACTGGGCGCAGTACCTCCTCACCATGCGCTACCTGGCGCAGATGAGCGACGCGCAGACGCTGGTGCTCTACTCCGGGCACCCGCTGGGGCTCTTCCCCTCGTCCCCGGACGCGCCGCGCCTGATCGTCACCAACGGCATGGTGATCCCCAACTACAGCCGCCGCGAGGACTACGACCGGATGGCGGCGCTGGGCGTGACCTCCTACGGGCAGATGACGGCGGGGAGCTTCATGTACATCGGCCCCCAGGGCATCGTCCACGGCACCACGCTGACGCTGCTCAACGCCGGGCGCCGCTACCTGGGCCTGGCGCCGGAGGAGGACCTGCGCGGGCGCCTCTTCGTGACCTCGGGGCTCGGCGGCATGAGCGGCGCGCAGGCCAAGGCCGCCGTCATCGCCGGGGCGGTCACGCTGGTCGCAGAGATCAACCCCGACGCCCTCCACAAGCGCCACGCCCAGGGCTGGGTCATGGAGGTCCGCGAGCAGGTCGATGATGCCATCGACCGAGCCCTTGAAGCTGTGAAGTCCAGGACTCCGCTCTCGATTGGATTCCTCGGGAACATCGTGGATCTCTGGGAGCGTCTGGAGGCGCGCGGGGTGACGGTGGATCTGGGGAGCGATCAGACCTCGCTGCACGTGCCTTTTACGGGGGGGTATTACCCGGCGGGCCTGAGCTACGAGGCGGCCAACCGGCTGATGGCGTCGGACCCGGCGGCGTTTCAGGAGGCGGTGCGGGCGTCGCTGCGCCGCCACATCCAGGCGGTGCAGCGCCTGGCGGCGCGGGGGATGGCGTTCTGGGACTACGGCAACGCCTTCTTGCTGGAGGCGTCGCGGGCGGGGGCGTCGGAGATCGTGCGGGAGGACGGGCGCTTCGTGTATCCCTCCTATGTGGAGGACATCATGGGGCCGATGTGCTTCGACCTGGGGTTCGGGCCGTTCCGGTGGGTGTGTACGTCCAACGATCCGGCGGACCTGCGGGAGTCGGACGCCATCGCGGCGGAGGTGCTGGAGGGGCTGATGGCGACGGCGACGCCGGAGAACCGCCAGCAGCTCCTGGACAACCTGCGCTGGATCCGGGAGGCGGAGTCCAACCAGCTGGTGGTGGGCTCGCAGGCGCGGATCCTCTACGCGGATCGGGCGGGGCGTGTGGAGATCGCGCTGGCGTTCAACGCGGCCATCGCCTCGGGGCGGCTGCGCGGGGAGGTGGTGCTGGGGCGGGATCACCACGACGTGTCGGGGACGGACTCGCCGTACCGCGAGACGGCCAACATCTACGACGGGAGCCGCTTCACGGCGGACATGGCGGTGCAGAACGTGATCGGGGACGCGGCGCGGGGGGCGACGTGGGTGTCGCTGCACAACGGTGGCGGCGTGGGCTGGGGTGAGGTGATCAACGGCGGCTTCGGGCTGGTGCTGGACGGGACGGAGGCGGCGGCGCGCCGGGCGCGCTCGATGCTGGACTGGGACGTGTGCAACGGGGTGGCGCGCCGCGCCTGGGCGCGGAACCCCAACGCCCGCCACGCCATCGAGGCGGCCATGCGCCAGGTGCCGGGCCTGGAGGTCACGCTCCCCTTTGAGGCGGAGGAGGCGTTGATCCAGGCGGCGCTGGCGCCCCACACTCCGCCGCGATGAGCGCTTGAAGGGCGGCGAGGAGGGGAGCGGCGAGGGGTGAGGAGGGGAGGGGGCGCCCATCCAGCTCGGTGACGGGGGCGATCTCTTTGAGGGTGGAGCAGACGAGGAGGCCGTCCCAGCCGGGGTCGTCGCGGCGGACCTCGCGTGTCTCGACGGGGATGCCGGCGCGCTGGGCGGCCTGGAGAGCCGCCTGGAGGGTGATCCCGGCGAGGCGGCGACCATCGGGCGGGGGGCAGACGAGGCGCTGGTGCTGGGTGAAGAGGAGGTTGGAGCGGCTGGCCTCCAGCATGAAGCCGTCAGGATCGACGAGGAGCAGCTCATCCACGCGGCAGCGGCGGGCCTCCAGCTCCCAGACGGCGCGGCTGCCGTGCTTGACCCAGGCGGGGAGGGCGACGCAGGGCGTCGCCGCGTGCGAGGCGAGGCGGACGGGCCTGCCGACGCGGCTCGCGTCGGCAGGCTGGAGGGCGAGGACGCGGCGCCCGCCTGCGGTGAGGGTGTAGCGGAGCGAGGCCTCCTTTAGAGCTGAGATATCCAGAGTATCCAGAATCTCAACCTCCACCGCGCAGGCGCCCGGGCAGGGGAGGCCCATCATGGCGGCGGAGGCGACCAGGCGCTCGATGTGGGCGCCCAGGCGAAAGGGGCGCCCGTTGTAGATCCGCATCGTCTCGAAGGCGGTCAGCCCCAGCGTCAACCCGGGGTCATCGCCGGGCACTCCGCCGCCCTCGACGCCATCCACCCACCACCGCATCCCCATCGCGCCGACTACTCCTCGATGACCTCCACCGTCTCGCCGGTCATCCGCACGCGGACGCGCGCGCTGTTGTTGTTGACGTCCCGCTCAGCCAAAACGCCGTCGGGGTTGGTGGTCACGATGATGTCGTAGACGCCGTCCCGGAGCCCGGTGACGTCGATCCACTGACACTGGAGGCTGGAGCTGTAGGTGTCCTGGCAGCCCGCCGAGATGCCCTGGTTGCCGCAGGTGTAGCCGTTGCAGCCGTTGGGCGCCAGGGCGGGGTCGTAGACCCCGATGTCCAGCACGCAGAAGCCGTTCTTGCTCCCGATGTCCAGCTGCTCCGCCCGCTCCACGTCCACGATGTCGTAGGCCGCGTAGGAGGCGAAGTGGTAGTGGCTGTGGCAGGCGTCGTAGTTCCAGTTGGGGTTCTCCGGGCCGGGGACGCCCAGCGCCAGATCCTCGGTGCCGATGTTGGCGATCCGGGTGCCGAAGCGGATGACCTTGCGGTCGCCGGAGCCGCGGACGCAGCGCTCCTGGATCAGGCAGTCGTTCTCCGGGACGTTGACGTGATCCAGGCGGACGGTCTGCTGGAGGTAGGTCTCGTCCACGATCAGGTCCACCCCGGCAGGGCAGGCCTCCGGATCGGAGGGCTCCGCCCCCGTCGTCCCCCCCACGCAGATGCCGCACACGTCGCGGTAGGCCTCGCCGCCGCACTCGCCCGAGCAGTCGGGGTTCATGGGGTCCAGGCCCGTGGTGCCTGCGACGCAGCGCCCGCACCCGTCCAGGTAGGCCGTGCCGCCGCAGGTGCCGTTGCAGTCCTGGATCTCGCCAAACTCCGGCCCGGTCACGCAGCCGCCGCACTCGGCGGGGCGCGCCAGGCCGCCGATGACGTCGTTGCAGTCGCGCTCGCAGGTGGCCTCCTGCGTCCAGACGTGGATCGTGCCCCCGTTGGCCGGGTTGAGATCGTCCCAGAGCGGCGCGATGAAGCTGCCCAGCTGGCCGTTGGGCAGGCCCGTATTCTGATAATGCTGCCCGCCTGCCAGGTTGATCCCCACCAGGCCGTTCGCGTGAACCAGAACCTGACTGACCACCTCATCATAGAAGGGGAAGTCGAAGCCCAGGTCCACGGCCATGTATTCGTCATCGCCCAGGCTCAGCGCCTGGCCCACGTCGCGGATGTCCAGCCAGTAGGGCGGCAGGAAGTAGTCCGCCGTGTAGCGCCGGTCCAGCGGCTCGCCGGGGTTGGGCGTGAGCTGGATCAGGGCGTGCTCGGTGGGGAAGGGGGTGTTCTCCGCCACCTCCACCGCCGCCGCTCCGTTCGGAGCCTGGATGCCCACCGTCGCGGAGAGCTGGTAGGGCTCGACGTCGCCGTACTGGATGGTGATCGTCCCGTCTTCATCCAGGATCAGCTGGAAGGTGTAGCGGTCCTGGCGCTGCTGCCCGAAGGGCGCGATCCCGGTCCACTGGATGATCGCCCGGCGACCCGGGAGGCACGCCTCGCAGAGGTCGGGGGTGCCGTTCCCGTCCAGATCCTCCACCGCGGGCTCGCGCCCGGTGGTGCCGCCGACGCAGCGGCCGCAGGTGTCCAGGAAGGCCTCGCCCTGGCAGACGCCGATGCAGTCCATGTCGGCGTTGCCGCCGCCGCAGACCCCGCAGAAGTCGGTGTCGTTGGTGGCGCACTCCGGCTCGGCGTCCCGGCTGTTGTCCACATAGCCCTCGGGGGCGTCGCAGCGCCGCTCGGAGGCCACGTTGGGGTCGCCCAGGCCGTCCATGTCGGCGTCCCCGTAGTAGAAGCGCGCCCCGGGGCCGCCGCAGACGCCGCAGGCGTCGGTGTCGTTGGTCCGACACGCGGGCTCGGGGTCGTCGCCGTTGTCCACGAAGCCTGCGCGATCACCGCAGACCTCCTGGAGCGTCGCCGGATCGCCCAGGCCGTCGCCGTCCACGTCCTGATAGAGCACCGCAGGGCCGTCGCCGCCGCAGTCGCCGCACGCGTCCACCACGGCCTCTCCGAAGCAGACCCCGAGGCAGTCCTTCGCGGCGTCCTGGCCGCCGCAGACGCCGCAGGTGTCGGTGTCGTTGGTGGCGCAGCCGGGCTCGGGGTCGTCGCCGTTGTCCGCCAGGCCGCCCAGGTTGGTGCAGGCCTCCAGGGGCAGCGAGCCGTCACCCAGCCCGTCGCCGTCGGTGTCCGGATAGCGGGTCACGACGCCGGGGCCGCCGCAGACGCCGCAATCGTCGGTGTCGTTGGTGGCGCACTCCGGCTCGGGGTCGTCGTCGTTGTCTGCGAAGCCCGGCGGGAGGGCGCACACCTCCAGGCCGCTGCGGGGGTCGCCCAGGCCGTCGCCGTCTACGTCCACCCAGGCCATCACGGGGCCGGGGCCGCCGCAGACGCCGCACGCGTCGGTGTCATCGGTGGCGCAGGTCGGATCGGGGTCGCCGCCTTCGGCCACCCAGCCCTCGGGCGGCGTGCAGCGCTCGACGCCCAGGGCGCTGTCGCCCGCGCCGTCGCCGTCCACGTCGGGATACCAGCGCTGGCCGCCGGGGCCGCCGCAGACGCCGCAGGCGTCGGTGTCGTTGGTGGCGCAGGCGGGCTCGGCGTCGCCGCTGGAGGCGACGTAGCCCTCGGGGCGCTCGCAGCTCCGCAGCGTCGTCTGGGGGTCGCCCAGCTGGTCGCCGTCGGTGTCCGCAAACCAGACGCGGGGCGCGCCGACCTCGGGGTCGTCGTCGTCGCAGTCGTTCGAGGCGAGGACGCCGTCGCGATCCTGATCCAGCAGCGCGACGTCGCCGGAGCTCTCGTTGTCCGAGCAGCCCGACATGCCGCTGGTGGCTGCGGCCAGCGCCATAAGGGCGGCCCACTTCGCCAACGCCGCGACGCGGCGGCTCCCTGGGGTCTTTACGATCATCCTGATGCTCCTGGATCGCAGGTCTGGCCTGAGGTGTGCCCGCTGCGCTGGCGTCGCGTCGCGATCCCTGACGCGCGCGCGTCTCGCAAGCGTAGTGCATCTTCGGGCTGGGCGCCAGCCCAAGCGCAGACCCATTGACACCTCGGCGCTGCGGCGCCTATCGTACATCCGCCGGGACGCGCTCCATGCCGACACGCCGGGTCCTCGCGCAACCCACAGGGATGAGGGGTTTCATGTCCGATAGCAAACGCGGTCGCCGCGGCTCCAGCTCGAAGCGTGGAGCACGTAAGGGGCTTCGACGGTCCAAGACCATCGCCATGCGGCGCATCTCCAAGGAGGAGCGCGCCGAGGTCTCGCGGATCCTGCACGAGGTGGAGGGCGTCCGCCCCCGCACCCGCGACGACTGCCGCACCGCCGAGCGCCCCTGCCCCTACGTCTCCTGCAAGTACCACCTCTACCTCGACGTGAACCCCGAGACGGGCTCCATCAAGATCAACTTCCCGGATCTGGAGGTGTGGGAGCTGCCGGAGACGTGCGCGCTGGACGTCGCGGAGCGCGGCGGCATCACGCTGGAGGACGTCGGCGAGCTGCTCAACCTCACCCGCGAACGCATCCGCCAGGTCGAGGTCTTCGGCCTGGAGAAGCTCCGCGAGGCCTCCAACGGCCCCGGTGAGGCGAAGCCTGCGGCTCCGAAGCCTGCCGCCGAAGAAGAGTAGCGGGGGGCTCAGGGGGCCTCCGGCGGCCAGAGGAAGCTCCCCCTGGACCCCCAGCTCACCTCAGCCGGGGCAGCTCCTCCAGGCGCCGCCAGGGCGCAGGCTCGGGCTCGATCTGCTGGGTGGGCTGGGGGGTGGCGTCGGGCTCGGGGGTGGGGAGCGGCGCAGGCGCCGGGAGGGCTGGCGTCGGCGCCTCCGGGGCGAGGCCCTGCTCCTGCTCGGGGGAGGGCGCCCAGTCCAGGCGGCCCTCCTTGGCGATGACCTCCTCGGGGATCTCGACCTCCTGACGCCGGAGCGTGTCCAGATCGCGCACCGCGACGGGGCCGCCGGTCCAGTTGGGGAAGTAGACGATGAAGGGGAAGGACTCGCGGTACTGGGCCTCGGTGATGTGGCCGAACTGGTAGAGCCGCTTCATGATCCGGCTGTGGCGCTTGAGCCACCACCCCTTGTCCGGCGTGCGCCCCACCTCGCGGAAGCCGCCGCCGTTGAGGGGCGCGGGCTTGAGCCCCGCGAGGAAGGCGCCCTCCAGGGGGGTCAGCTCCCTGGGGTGCTTGCCGAAGTAGAAGTGAGCTGCTGCATATATTCCGTATATATCCGGCCCAAATTCAATGCAATTCAGGTAAAGCTCCAGGATGCGGTCCTTCTCGACCACCTCCTCCATGCGCCAGACGATCAGCGCCTCCTCCAGCTTGCGGCTCAGGGTCTTGCGCCGCGTCAGGAAGAGGTTCTTGACCAGCTGCTGGGACACCGTGGAGCCCCCGTAGACGTAGCGACCCTTGTCCAGGTTCAGGATCAGCGCGCGCCGCATCAGCCCCAGGCCGAAGCCCGGGTTCTTGTAGAAGGAGATCTCCTCGGTCAGGTACATCGCCGCCTGGACGTAGGCGGGGATCTCCTCCAGGCGGGTGTACTCCCGCGTCCCGGGCCCGACCACGATGCCGTCGCGGCTCACCCCCTCCTTCACCTCGTGGCGGAAGGAGGTGTTGAGGAAGCCGGGCTCCAGCTCCCCCAGGCTCTCCAGCGCGCACGTCCCCGGCAGCCCGTCGATGTCCAGCTTCAGCGTGTGGGGGTCCTCCAGGTCGGCGCTCACCCGCAGGCTCGGCGCCCAGCGCCCGGAGGCCCGCAGCGCCCCGTGGAGGCGCGGCAGCATCGCCGGGGGGATCGCCGCCAGCGCGTCCGCGCACGCCACCTCGTCGCTCCACACCTGCACCGCGAAGCGCGGGCGCCCCGCGCCCAGCAGCCGCGCGGCCTCGCCTCGCGCCTGCAGCGTCACCTCGTGGCCGCGCCGCGCGGGCAGCGCCACCTCCAGGCGGGTCACCTCCAGGTGATCGGGCTCGCCCAGGTCCAGCCGCGCGGGGGTGTAGCGGGCCTCCGCGCTGATCCGGGCCGTCTGCTCGGTGATCGGCTCCTCGCTGAGCCCCCCGATCGCCAGCCGCCCCTCCGTCAGCCGCCCGGCGGCCCGGAGCGTGTAGCGGCCCGCGGGGGCGCCCTCCGCCGCGGGCTCCAGCTCCACCGTCGCCGTCCCCTCCAGCCGCCCCCCGGCGCGCTCCGCCCAGGCGGGGCGCACCCGCTCCAGCAGCGCCCCCCCCGAGACGCCCTCCGCGCTCAGGTGGAGCCGCGCGCCGCCGGGCTCCACCCGCGCCTCCACCCGCCCTCCCCAGAGCACCCCCGCCGCCCGCAGCGCGCCGCCGGGCTCCCGCGACACCGACACCTCCCGCAGGTGGAGCTGGTCCCCCAGCCGCACCTCGCCGCCCTCCACCGACACCGACGCGAGGCGCCGCTCCAGCGACGCCAGCACCTCCTGCACCTCCCCCGCGCTCGGCAGCTCGCGCAAGCCGCTTGCATCTTCCTCAGGGGCGGCCCCCGTCGCCTCCCCCGCGCGCCGCGTGAGCTCCAGGCGCGGGCGCTGGAGCGTCACGCGCCGCTCACCCCCGCGCTGAACCTCCGCCTCGACGCGCTCCACCCGCAGCCGCCCCGACCAGGCCCCCCGCGCCAGCGGCGCCTCCACCCCCAGCGCCGCCACCCGCGCCACACCCTCCCCCGGACGCCACGAGGCGCCCACCTCCCGCACCTCCACCTGCCCGTCGATCACCTCCAGCGGCAGCGACACCGGCTGCTCCAGCCGCACCCGCGCCCAGAGGCCCTCCTCCGCCGAGCGACCCACGCCGCCGCTCAGGCGCTGCGCGCGCCCGCACCCCGCCGCGCAGCGCCCCACCCAGCGCCCCTCCCACGCTCCATCCACCCCAAGCTGGCTCCCCTGGAGCGAGAGGTCGCCCACCTCCACCTCCGGCGCCTCGCCGGGCAGCCCCCGCAGGCGCACCCGCCCCCGCTCTACCGTCACCGCCGGGAGCGCCTCACCCCGGCCCACCCCCTGACCCGCGCCCGGAGCCTCCTCCTCGCCTGCGCCGCTGGCCTGGCGCGCCTCCCGCACGTCGGCCTCGATCTCGACCCCCCGCAGCGTCACCGCCTCCGGCAGGCGACGCCCCCCAAGCAGCGCGTCCAGGGTCCAGCGCGCCTCCGCCTCCTCCACCGTCGCCGTCACCCCCGCCCGCCGCACCTGGAGCCCCCGCAGGCGCGCCTGAAGATCGTAGCCCACCTCCAGCTCCGCCCAGCTCACCTCCAGGCCCCGCGCCGCCGCCCGCGTCTGCACCTCCTCACCAAGCGTCTCCGCCAGCCAGCGCGGCGCCGCCAGCGCCGCGCCCGCCAGCGCCGCGAGCAGCAGCGCCCCCGACGCCGCCACCAGGAGGCGCCCCCGGCGCCTCGGACGACGCGGCGCTGGCGCCAGCGGAGGCCGTGTGGGAGAAAGAGGAGGGGTAGACGTCATCGTGGAACAAGCCCCAGAAGAGAGGGAGGATGCCCGGCCGCGGCGCATCATAGCGCAGCCCGCGCGCCTGTCACCTCCTCTCTCAAGCGAAGGCCATGCCAGGCGCCAAGCCCGTAAAGACGGGTCTTGCCTGGACGGCGCCCGCCAGATATCTCCTCAAGGGAGATGGTATATTGAAATCGAATCAACCCCGCCCCGGTGAACACCATGACCCTCCAACGCTCCACCCACGGCCCCGTCACCACCCTCCTCATCGACCGACCCCAGCGACGCAACGCCGTCGATCGTGACACCGCGCAAGCCCTCGCAGACGCCGTCCGCGCCTTTGAAGACGACCCCGACGCCGCCGTGCTCGTCCTCGGCGGCGCAGGCGGCACCTTCTGCGCGGGCGCCGACCTCCAGGCCGTCCACGCCGGACAACCCAACCGCCTCGAACCCACCGGCGACGCCCCCATGGGACCCTCGCGCATCCACCTCTCCAAGCCCGCCATCGCCGCCATCGAAGGCTACGCCGTCGCCGGCGGCCTGGAGCTGGCCCTCTGGTGCGACCTCCGCGTCGCCGCGCAAGACGCCACCCTCGGCGTCTTCTGCCGACGCTGGGGCGTCCCCCTCATCGACGGCGGCACCGTCCGACTCCCACGCCTCATCGGCCTCAGCCGCGCCCTCGACCTCATCCTCACCGGACGACCCGTCCACGCCGACGAGGCCCTCCACATCGGCCTCGTCAACCGCGTCGTACCCCCCGGGCAGGCCCTCGCCGCTGCCCAGGACCTCGCCGCGCAGCTCGCCGCCTTCCCCCAGACCTGCCTCCGCGCTGACCGCGACAGCGCACACGCCGCCTTCGACGCCGCGCTCCCCCAGGCCCTCCTCCGCGAGTTCCACGGCGGCCTCGACGCACTCCAGCGCGAGGGCCTCAAAGGCGCCGCACGCTTCGCCCAGGGCGCCGGACGCGGCGGCGCCTTCGACGACTAGGCACCCAGCGGACACGCCCCCGACGGCCCCTGCGCCCCCATCGTCCCCCAGATCGCCTGCGCCTCCTCCACCGACCAGAGCACACGCCCCGGCCAGTGATCCGGCGACGCCGCCCAGCTCCACCAACCCCCCGACTCCTCCCCGTGGATCAAGGAGAGCCGACCCAGCGACACCCCCCCGTGGAGCACCGCCCACGTCGGCGGCGACGCGTGAGGGAGCGTTTCAAGCACGCAGCCGACGGCCAGCGCCGCCGCGCGAAGAGAGAGGAGCGAGAGCATAGCAGAGTGCCTCCACACAGAGCGCCACCGCGGCGCCAGGAACGCTGTACCTTCCATCAAGGCTGCTTTCAAGTCAAGCTCTGAAGACATCTCAGGCACCCCCGCGCCCAAAGCTTGACGACACCCCACGCCAGCGCCATCCTCACCCCCCGACACGCGCCGCCATGAGGCGGCCCACCACCGCGCAGGGAGCCCGATGTACACGCCCATGGATAACCTCGACCCCGAGCTGGCCCGCGTCGAAGAGCGGCAGCGCGAGCTCTTCCCCACCTCCCCCCTGGAGGTCGCCGCGCGCCTCGACCTCCGACCCTCCGCCATGCTCCGCCTCTTTGAAGAGGGCCTCCTCTCCTTCGACCCCCAGCGCATCCGCGCCCTCGACCCCAGCCAGCGCGCCGAGCTCACCTTCCTCGGCGCGCTCTTCGTCGCCGTCCACGAAGACGTCGCCGTCCTCCTGCACCTCCTCGCGCCCCTCCGCGCGCCCTACGCCTACGACCTCCACCGCCTCACCTGGGACTGGCACGCCCAGCGCTGGCTCGGCCGCGACACCCGCGTCCCCCTCGACGAAGACGCCCTCGACGCCCTCATCGAGGCCGTCTCCCGACGACGCGACCGCGGCGCCCTCCACGATGTCCTCGACTTCGCCAAGGCCCACGGACGCTCCGTCGAGCTGATCCGCACCTGGCTCATCGAGCGCGAAGCCCTGGAGCAGCGCCGCAGGGGCTAGCCATCCCCCCAAGCCATGCCTATACTTGAAAGCCTACGGTCCGCCGCCCGGCGGCGCGCGGCCCTCCCCCTCTGCACGAGGTGCCGGCGCTTGATCTGCCTCCGCCCCCGGGCGCAGGCCCCTGCCGACCCCCCCGCCGCCCGACACCCC
>CAUJGC010000610.1 GCA_963169075.1 Myxococcota bacterium | reverse complement strand
GGTGCCACCAAAACCACCCAACAAAACACACACATTTTATTTGATTGTTTTTTTTTTTTTTGGGTATTTCGGGTGCAACCAACGCCAGGGGAGGCTCCCCGCTCAGAAGAGCACCGTGATGAGCTGGAAGGAGCTGGAGTCGTAGACGCGGACGACGTTGGTCGCGCCGTCCACCACAGGCATCCAGGCGCCGCGCTGCGTCTCGACGAGGCGCACATCCAGCGGCACCGGGCCGGTGCCGCTCAAGGAGAGGGCGCTGTAGCCGTCGTCCACGCTGAAGGTGAGGGTGAGGTCCCGAGCAGGCGCGATCCGCCCCGAGGCGACCTGGAAGGTCACAAAGGGGTTGGCGAAGACCTGATCCGTCTCGGCGCGGAACGTGTAGTCCGAGAGCGGGTAGCGCGGCACGCAGACCTCACCGAGGCTGGTCTGGTTGATCAGGCGCCCGCTGCGCGAGCCGGTCACGATCCACTGCCCCACAGGGCGCACCTGACCGCTCAACCCCGCAGCGAAGCACGCCCGGGTCGGCGCCTGCTGCACCAGCGGCAGGGCGTCCTCGCCGCGATCCAGCGCAGCGCCCGCCTCGGCGCTCAGGGGCTCCAGCACCAGGTGGTGCGCGGTGCGCTCCGCGACGCGCCAGGTCAGGTCCACGTCCTCGAAGAGGCCGCAATCGGCGTCCTCCAGCGGCACCGGGCCGGTGGTGAGGGTGACGAGATCCCCGACCTCGACGCCGGAGGCGCAGAGGTCGGTGGCGCGCACCCGCGCGTAGCCGTCCTCCTGCACCTCCATATCGCGGAAGTCCGCCAGGACGCCCTCCCAGACCACCGACCACGTCTCCTCGCGGACGAAGAAGTCGTGGGGGAGGAGGGGCGTGACGCGCTCGGGGAGGCCCGTCTCGCTGTTGAGCTGCATGTAGCCGCGGCGACGCGCCGTGGCGAGCTGCACCGGCGGCACCAGCGTCGCCGGGTCGGCCTCGGGGTCGATGGAGGGAGCCGCCACGAGCCGGGGCAGGTCCTCGCTGCCGCAGCCGGGCACCTGGCCCAGCTGCGCGATGAGCGCGCTCTGGTAGCTGTCCGGCAGGACGCAGGCGCCCACCGTCGCGCTGGCGCTGACCGCGCTGCGGTCGATGACCTCCAGCACCGGCTGCGCCAGCTCGTCGGTCACCTCTTCGCCGTCAAATGCACGGAATATCTCCGCAATTTGCACAAAATACACAAGGCCACGCGTGGTCGCGACGTAGAGGAGCACGTCCTCGCGGGTGATCCGGTAGCGCCCGTCGGGGGACTGGGCGAGCTGGACCTCCTGGCGGCGCGGGGTCATGGAGAGGGCGACGTTGCCCACGCTGACGCCGATGCGATCATCCCAGGGGTAGGGCATCGCCACGTCCATCGTCTCGCCGGTGGCTTGATCGATGACGACGACGTGGCCGCGGGTGCGGTTGAGGACGTAGAGGTAGGCGCCGCCGGGATCGACCGCGATGGGGCCGAAGGCCTCGGCGTCCTGGGCAGCCTCGACGCCGCCGCTCACGCCGTAGCAGTCGGGGTCGTCTTGATCGGTGAGGCCGTCGCCGTCGTTGTCGTGGCCGTCAGCGCAGACCGCTGGCGCCAGCGCCTCGGTGGTGCCCAGGGTGGAGGTGCAGGCGGGGTCGTCCAGATCTGCGACGCCGTCGCCGTCGTTGTCGAACCCGTCGTTGCAGGCGGGCAGCTCGCTGCCCTCGGGCGGGGGCGGCGGGGGGGCGTCGCCGGTGGCGGCGAGGACGCCGCCGCCCTCGTCGCCGTCCAGGGCGGAGAGGCAGCCGTCGTCGGCGGCGTCGATGAGGCCGTCGCCGTCGTTGTCGAGGCCGTCGCTGCACGCGGTGGTGGGCAGGCGGGTGAGGCCGCCGTCGCTCTCCGCGCCCAGCGGGGAGGTGCAGCGGGGGTCGTCGGCGTCGATGAGGCCGTCGCCGTCGTTGTCGAGGCCGTCCGAGCAGCCCCAGGTGAGGCCATAGCGGGCGACCACGCACCCGGCCTCCAGGCCAGGCTCCAGGCAGGGCGACTCCGCGGGGGGGGCCGCGTCGGGATCGGGGGCCCAGAGCTCGACCAGGTGGCCGCGGTTGGCGAAGGCGACCAGGAGGCGATCCGGGGCCGCGCCCCGGGCCATATGGCTGGGGACGACGCCCTCGGGGAAGGTGGAGAGCTCGACGATCTCGGCGCTCAGCTCCGGGGCGCAGCCCTCGCGGATGGCGTCGTCGCCGTCGCAGCGCGCCTGCCAGCGCACCTCGACGACGCGGCGCGAGTCCGGCAGGAGGAGCGCCGCCGCAGCGCGCTGCGGCGAGGCGACGAGGGCGAGGGCGGGCTCTCCGAGGGGGACCCGGAGCAGCTCGGCGCGGGACTCGGCCCAGACGAGGCTGATGTCCTGAGAGCCGGCGTTGTAGACGACGATGACGTTGCCGTCGGCGCTGGCGGCGGCCTCGCGGGGCTGGTCCCCGACCGGGATGTGGGTGACGCTGGGCGTCGCGGCGTCCACGTCGAGGAGCGCGGGCGGGCTGACGTTGAAGTCCACCACCGCCAGCGAGTCCCCGAAGGCGTTGGGGACGTAGCCGAACTCCAGCAGGGCCGCGGGCTGGTCGGCCAGGTCGCCGCCCTCTTCGCAGCGGGAGGGGGCCACCCGCAGGCGCGAGCCGGGTTCGCTGCCCACCAGGCAGGTGCGCGCCACCGTGAGCATGGTCGGGCCGCTGAGGCTCACCGGCGCCGGGACCTCGGTGTCGCTGCACGCCGTGGCCCAGGAGAGGGCGCCGCCTGCCAGGAGCAGCGCGGCGGAGAAGGCGAGGGCGCGCCTCGCGCGCAGACGCTTCATCGGATCACCGCCACGACTTCATGGAACGAGGGCGACTCGGGGTCCAGATCCACGACCGCAACCGCGTTGGAGTTGAAGAGGCTCAAGTAGAGGCGCTTATGACGCACCGCGTCAATGACCATCCCGTAGGGCTCGCCCGGGACATCGATCGTCTCCAGCACCGCGTGAGACACCGGATCGATCACCGTGATCAGCTGCGAAGCGTAGGAGGTCACATAGACGCGCTCCCGCCCGCCCACCTCCGACACCAGCACCTCCGCCGGAGCGCTCGGCAGCGGCAGCACATCCACCACCTGGTTCCGGCTCCCCGTCCCCGTCACCGGATCGACCGGCCCCACGTCCACAAAGATCAAGCTGTTGGGGCCCCGGTTGGCCACAAAGGCCATCGTCCCCGCGCGGTTGAAGCCGATCCCCCGCGAGTCCAGCCCGTTGAAGGGCGCCGCGCTCTCAATGGCGACCTCGTCGGTCTGGAAGATGGCCTCCAGCTCCCCGTTCAGCCCCAGCACCGGACGGAAGGCCACCACCGTGTTGGTGAAGCGGCTCGTCGCGTAGAGCTGACCCGTCCGCGGCGACACGTTGATCGCGTTGGCCCCCGACACCAGCGGCGCCGAGAGCTGGGTCACGCTGGTCGCGCTGCCCTCACCGCGCACGGCCAGCCCCGAGAGGTTGCCGCCCACCAGGTGCGCCACCGCCACGAAGTCCACCAGGAGCGGGCCCGCCTCCGGACCGTCCACCGCCTGGGTCACCACCGCGAGCCCGAAGGGGTCGTCGCTGACCGTGCGCAGCTGGCAGGCCTCGGTGAGCGCCTCGCCGCGGCAGCGCAGCAGGGCGCCGCCGCCCTCGATGTCCAGCGCCGTCACCGTCCGGTTGCCGCGCACCGCGACATAGGCCCGGGTCGGCCCCCCGTCTGGCGGCGAGTTCAGCTTGATCTCGCCGCCGAAGGTGCCGATCTGCACCCCGGCGTCCGGGATGATCTCCAGCCGGTCGGTGTCGATCACCGACACCGTGCCGCCGCGATCCTCCCGATAGGCCACGTCGAAGTTGGAGTTGACCACATAGAGGAAGCTGCCGCTCGGATGCAGCGCCAGCCCCACCGGGTAGACCAGGCGGTCCCGCGGCGGCTCCGGCCCCTGCACCTCCACACCACAGCTCACCAGCGCGCAGCAGGCCAGCACCACCCACGCGGCTCGACACACCCCCAAGGCGATCCCGCCCGCTCTCCTACCCAGGTCCACGCTATGCTCGCTCCGCTTCGCCTGCCCTACCCCCGAGGCTGGCCCCTCGGGGTTCAGCAGGCATGGGGCTCAAAAAAACCATCACGCGCGGCTCACATGCACCCGCGAGATGTCCGCCACCGAGGCGAAGGACTCCCGCAGCGCCTGGAGCAACGCCAGCCGGTTACGACGCACCGCCACGTCCTCGTGCATGACCATGACCGCCGTGAAGAAGGCGTCCAGCGGCTGCTGCAAGCGGATCAGGTAGGCCAGCGCGCCGCGGTAGTCGCCCGCCGCCAGCTGCTCCGCCATCCCCTGCTGAAGCTCCACCGCCAGCTCACCCAGGCGACGCTCCTCCTCCTGGGAGGTCGTCGCCAGCTCGAACGCGCCCGCCTGCTCGGCCTCGGCGGCGTTCTTCGTGAGGATGTTGTTGATCCGCTTGAAGGCCTCGCCCAGCGGCGCCAGGTCGGCCTCCTGCGCGATGGCGGCCAGCGCCTCCACCCGGCGACGCGCGTCCTGGGGGCGGTCGTAGCCCGCCGCCATCACCGCGTCCACGATGTCGGTGCGGTGGCGCTCCAGCAGCTCCGCCCGGAGGCGACCCCCGATGAACTCCAGGATCGGCTCCGCCAGCCGCTCCACCACGTCCGTCGCGCCGTCGCCGCTCAGCCCCGTGTGGACCTTGGCCTGATCCGTCGAGCCGTGCAGCGTCCGCACCGCCAGCTTGCAGAGCGAGCGCAGGTTCAGGTCCAGCCCCGCCGCGTCCAGCGTCTTCAAGACCCCGAGCGCCGCGCGACGCAGCCCGTAGGGGTCCTTGTTCCCTGTCGGGATGAGGCTCACCGCGAAGCACGCCGCGATCAGATCCAGCTTGTCCGCCAGCGCCACGCAGATCCCCGCCGGGCTCTTCGCAGGCGCATCGGCAGCCCCGCGCGGCGCGTAGTGCTCCCCGATGGCGACCGCCACCTCCTCGGACTCGCCGTCGGCGCGCCCGTAGTACATGCCGATGGTCCCCTGGAGGTCGGGGAACTCCCCGACCATCTGGGTCACCAGATCCGTCTTGGCCAGCTTGGCCGCGCGGCGCGCGTCCCGCATCGTGTCCTCGTCCCCCGGATAGGCCAGGCGCGAGATGAAGCCCGCAAGCTCCTCCACGCGCCACGCCCGGCTCCGGAGATCCGCGCCGACGCCGACGCTCTCCAGCTCGCCCAGGAAGGTCACCCGCGAGAGATCCGCCACGCGCTCAGCCAGCGTCCGCTTGCGATCCTCCGCGTAGAAGAAGCCCGCGTCGTGCAGCCGCGCCCGGAGCACCCGCTGGTTGCCGTGGACCACCACCTTCGCGTCGCGCACCTTCGTGTTGTAGACCACACCGAAGACCGGCATGAGCCGCCCCGAGGCGTCCTCAAACGCGAAGTAGCGCTGGTGCTTGGTCATCGACGAGAGCAGCACCTCGCGCGGCAGCTCCAGGTTGGCCGGGTCAAAGCTCCCAAGCGCCGCCCACGGATGCTCCACCAGGTTCGCCACCTCCTCCACCAGCGCCTCGTTCGGCACCAGGCGGCCGCCCGCCTCCGCCGCCAGCCCCGAGAGGAGCCCGCGGATGCGACGGCGGCGCTCCTCGATGTCCACCACCACAAAGCCCAGCTCCATCCCCCGGAGGTAGCTGTCGATGTCGCGCACCTCAAACGTGTCAGGCGCCATGAGGCGATGCCCCGAGACCGTGCGCCCGCTCCGCAACCCCGCGAAATCAAAGGGGATCACCTCCGCGCCAAAGAGCGCGCAGAGCCCGCGCACCGGACGGCCGAAGGTCGTCGTGCCGCTCCCCCAGCGCATCGACTTGCGGAAGGGCACCGACCCGAGCACACCCGGCAGCGCGTCCGCCAGCACCGCCAGCGTGTCGCGCCCCGCGCGGATCACCCGCGCCGCCAGATACTCCCCCTTCGGCGTCTCCACCCGGAAGAGGTCCTCCACCGACACCCCCGCGCCCCGGGCGAAGCCCTCCGCGGCCTTCGTCGGGCGACCCTCGGCGTCAAAGGCGGCCTTCACCGCAGGACCCGTGCGCACCTCCTCCAGATCCTCCTGGCGATCAGCCACCTCGCGCGACCAGAGCGCCAGCCGACGCGGGGTACCCCCCACCTCCAGCGGCGCGTGCGCGATCTGAAGCTCATCCAGGAGGCCGCCGATGCGCTCGACGAGATGCGCCAGCGCGGGCTCGATGAAGCTGGCCGGAAGTTCCTCGGTGCCGATCTCCAGCAGGAGCTGGCTTGCCATGTCTCAACACTCCTCGCGTCCGATCCCTGGGCCGCCGCGCGCCCTTCGCGCGGCACGCCCTCGCTGAGCGCCTCAGCGCACCCCTTCGATCCCCGCGCCCTTCAGGAGCGGGAAGCCCATCTCCTCGCGCTTGCGGAGGTAGGACTCCGCCGCGGTGCGCGCCAGGCGACGGATGCGCCCGATATACTTCTGACGCTCGGTGACGCTGATCGCACCCCGCGCATCCAGCACGTTGAACATGTGGCACGCCTGAAGCACATGATCGTAACCCGGCAGCACCAACCCCTGACCCAGCAGCCGCAGCGCCTCCGCCTCGCACGCGTCCAGCGTGCTGCTCAGGAAGTCCACGTCCGCCTGCTCAAAGGAGTAATGCGAGTACTCGATCTCGCTCTGCGTATGCACCTCGCCGTAGGTGATCCCCTCCACCCACGTCAGGTCGTAGACGTTGTCTACGCCCTGCAAATACATACAGATACGCTCCAGACCGTAGGTGATCTCCGCCGACACCGGGCTCAGGTCAAAGCCGCCCGCCTGCTGGAAGTAGGTGAACTGCGTGATCTCCTGGCCGTCCGCCCAGACCTCCCAGCCCAGACCCCACGCCCCCAGCGTCGGCTGCTCCCAGTCGTCCTCCACCAGCCGGATGTCGTGCTCCATCGGATCGATCCCCACCCGCCGCAGCGAGTTCAGATAGAGATCCAGCACGTTCGGCGGGGACGGCTTCAAGATCACCTGAAACTGGTAGTACGCCCCGAGGCGGTTCGGGTTCTCCGCGTAGCGGCCATCGGTCGGGCGACGGCACGGCTCCACATACGCCACCTTCCACGGCTCCGGACCCAGCACCCGGAGGAAGGTCGCCGGGTTCAGCGTCCCCGCGCCCGTCGGCTGATCCACGGGCTGCTGGATGATGCAGCCCTGGCTCGCCCAATACTGCTGAAGGTTCAGAATCAAATCCTGGAAGTGCACACGTCCTCCAATCCCTGACGACCGCGACGCGCCCCAGCGCGGGGCGATGCACTGTTAGCACCGCCCCCCCGGCCTGTCAACGCCCCCCCGACGCCACGACCACCAGCACCGCGCCCACCTCCACCTGATCCCCCACCGACACGCGCACCTCCTCCACCACGCCCGCCTCCGGCGCCAGCACCGGCTGCTCCATCTTCATCGCCTCCAGCACCACCAGCACCTGCCCCGCCTCCACCACATCCCCTGCCGACGCCCGCACCTGGAGCACCTGCCCCGGCATCGGCGCCACCAGCCCCCCAGCCACCTCGCCTGCTCCCGGCTCGGGGAAGCGCGGCAGCAGCTCCAGCTCCACCGACGCCCCGCCGGTCGCCTCGTGGACAAAGCAGCGCGGCCCGTCCCACACGACCCGCGCCGCGCGCACTACCCCGGCGGCGTCCTCCCAGCGCAGCTCCGGCGCCGCCCAGCGCACCACCCGATACACCGACGCCGACGCCTCCCCGACCCCCACCTCCAGCCGCCCGCCGCCCAGGTTCCGGTGCCTCACCCGCACCTCCGCCTCGCCTCGGCGCCACCGCGCCTCCTGCGGACGCACGAAGTTGTTGCGGAAGCCGGGCTCCAGGTGCGGCAGGTGGGGCTGCGACGCGCGGCGCGCCTCGTGACCCGCCAGCGTCGCCGCCACCAGCGCCCGCGCGGCCCACGCCTCCGCCTGCGGCGACGCCCCAAGCAGCGCCTCCCGGTGCTCCTCGATGAAGTGCGTGCTCAGCGCACCCGACGCCCACGCCGGGTGCTCCAGCACCCGGAGCAGCAGCTCCTGGTTGGTCCGCACCCCCGACACCGCCATCCGGCGCAGCGCCAGCACCAGGCGACGCGTCGCCTCGGCGCGCGTCGCCCCCCGCGCGATCACCTTCGCCAGCATCGGATCGTAGTGGACCCCGATCTCCGCCCCGGCCTCCACCCCCGCGTCCAGCCGGAGCCCCTCCCCGCCCGCCCAGTGAAAGTCCGCCAGGCGCCCCGTCGAGGGCAGGAACCCTGCCGCGCTGTCCTCGGCGTAGAGGCGGCACTCGATGGCAGCGCCGGTCTGACGCAGCGCCTCCTGCGTGTAACCCAGCGCCTCACCCTGCGCCACCCGGAGCTGCTCCCCCACCAGGTCCAGCCCCACCGTCTCCTCCGTGACCGGGTGCTCCACCTGGAGGCGCGTGTTCACCTCCAGGAAGTAGAACGCCCCGCCCTCGTCCACGATGAACTCCACCGTCCCCGCGCTCGTGTACCCGATGGAGCGCCCCAACGCCACCGCCGCGGCGCCCATCGCCGCGCGCTGCGCGTCATCCAGCGCCGCCGACGGCGCCTCCTCGATGATCTTCTGGTGGCGGCGCTGGATCGAGCACTCCCGCTCAAAGAGATGCACGATGTTCCCATGCTGATCACCAAGAATCTGGATCTCGATATGACGCGGACGCTGGATATAACGCTCGATCAGGAGCGCCCCGTCCCCGAACGCGCCCTCCGCCTCGCGGCGCGCCGCCGCGATGGCCTCATCCAGCGCGGCGGCGTCGCGCACGATCCGCATCCCCTTACCGCCGCCGCCTGCGCTGGCCTTCAAGAGGAGCGGAAACCCCACCTCCAGCGCGGCCTCCCGCAGCGAGGCCCCGTCCTGAGCCTCCACCAGCGCCCCCGGCACCACCGGGACCCCGGCGGCCATCGCGCGGGACTTCGCCTCGATCTTCGAGCCCATCGCCTCGATGACCTCCGGCGACGGCCCCACCCAGGTGAGCCCGGCCGCCTCCACCGCCCGCGCGAAGGGCGCGCGCTCCGAGAGGAAGCCGTAGCCGGGGTGCACCGCGTCGGCGCCGGTGGCCTGCGCCGCCGCGATCAGGCGCTCGATGTGGAGGTACGACTCCCGCGCGGGCGCCGGGCCGAGCCGCGCCGCCAGGTCCGCCATCCGCACATGGGGCGCGTCGGCGTCGGCGTCCGAGAAGACCGCCACCGCCTCGATCCCCATCCGATGACACGTCCGGATCACCCGGCACGCGATCTCGCCCCGGTTCGCCACCAGCAAGCGCCGGATCACCCGCATCGTCTTCGCCTCCCGCTCAGTGCCTGAACACGCCCCAGCTCATCGTCCCCTCCACCGGCTTGTTCGCCGCGGTCGAGAGGCAGAGCCCCACCACCGACCGCGTGTCCCGCGGGTCGATGATCCCGTCATCCCAGAGCCGCGCCGTCGCAAAGTAGGGCGAGGACTCCTGATCGATCTGATGCTCGATCATCATCTTCAGCGGCTCCAGCTGCGCCTCGTCCAGCGCCTCGCCTTTCTTCGCCGCCGCGTCGCGCTTGATGATGTCCAGCACCCCGGCCAGCTGCTTGCCGCCCATCACCGCGATCCGGTGGTTCGGCCACGTGAAGAGGAAGCGCGGCGCGTAGGCCCGACCGCTCATCGCGTAGTTCCCCGCACCGAAGCTCGCCCCGATCATGATCGTGATCGCCGGCACCTCGCTGTTGCTCACCGCGTTGATCAGCTTCGCCCCGGCCTTGATGATCCCCTCCTCCTCGTAGCGGCGCCCCACCATGAAGCCCGTCGTGTTCTGGAGGAAGAGGAGCGGCACGGCGCGCTGGTTGCAGAGCTGGATGAAGTGCGCCCCTTTATTTGCAGATTCCGTGAACAATATACCGTTATTTGCGATGATCCCCACAGGGTAGCCGTGCACATGGGCCCAGCCGCACACCAGCGTCCCGCCGTAGAGCGGCTTGAACTCCGAGAAGCGCGACCCGTCCACGATCCGCGCGATCACCTCCCGCGCGTCGAACGGCACCTTCACGTCGGCAGACGCCACACCGAGCAGCTCCTCCGCGTCGTAGCGCGGCGGCTCCACCTCCCAGGACGGCGCGGGCCCCTGCTTGCGCCACTCCAGGTGGGCGACGATCTCGCGACCGAGGCGCAGCGCCTCCGCCTCGTCCCGCGCGAAGTAGTCCGACACACCCGACACCCGGCTGTGCATCTCGGCCCCGCCCAGCGCCTCGTGATCCGTCTCCTCGCCGGTCGCCATCTTCACCAGCGGCGGCCCGGCCAGGTAGACCTGCGCCTGCTCCCGCACCATGACCACGTAGTCGCTCATCCCCGGGATGTAGGCGCCGCCAGCGGTCGAGCTGCCAAAGACCAGGCACACCGACGGCAGCCGCTCACGAGAGCGCCGCGTGATCTCCCGGAAGGTCTTCCCGCCGGGCACATAGATCTTGTGCTGATTGGGGAGATCGGCGCCAGCGGACTCGATCAAGCTGATCGTCACCAGCCCGTTCTGCTCGGCCACCTGCGCCAGCCGATCCGTCTTGAGGAGCCCGATCTCATTGATGGCCCCGCCCTTGACCGTCGCCTCGCTGGCGGTGATCAGGCACTCCACGCCCGACACCCAGCCCACCCCGCCCACCACACCGCCCCCAGGCGACACGCCCCGCATCTCCCACCCCGCCAGCGGGCAGAGCTCCAGGAAGGGGCTGTCGGGGTCCAGGAGGCCCTCGATGCGCTCCCGAGGCAGCAGCTTCCCCGCCGCCCGGAAGCGCTCCACATACTTCTCCCCGCCCCCGGCGCTGCACCGCGCCAACGCCTGCCGAAGCCGCTCCACCTCCGCGAGGTTCGCCGCGTGGTTCCGTTGGTACACCTCGCCTCGGCGCTCCACGCGCGAGCGGAGGATCGGATAGCGCTCCCTGGCCTGCATCATCACGCACCCTGCTCCTGGAAGACCCCACACCACGCCGCCCCTCCTCTCTACCTCGCCTCGACCGCGTTGACAAGGCGGCGCGGCGCGTGGAGCGGGGGTCTGGGGGGCGCT
>CAUJGC010000609.1 GCA_963169075.1 Myxococcota bacterium | reverse complement strand
AGCGAAGCGAGGTCGGTGTCCCCCCGTCACGGGGGGGACCGGCCCCGTTCCGCCGATGAGCGCAGCGAAGTCGGCGGTTACGGGGCCGGGGGGGTTGCCGTCACGGGGGGCCGGGGGGGTCAGTGATCCACCTGGAGCATGAGGCCGAGGAAGGCGAGGCGCTGGTCGCGGAGCTGGCCGCGGGGGTTGATGCCGGAGTAGGCGTGGAGGAGGAGCCTGAAGACGGCGGGTGCGCCGCGTAGGGTGCCCCATTCGAGGCCGGTGAAGTGGTTGAGGGAGACGGCGCGGAGGTCGGCGGTGGCGTCGGGGTCGTAGACGTATTGTTGGCGGAGGAAGAGGTCTGCGGCGGTGACGAAGGCCTGGGGCTTCCACATGCCGCCGGTGCCGAGGGGGAAGCGCAGCTCGCCGCCGAGCTGGGCCTCGACGCGGCGGTGGAGGCCGGGCGAGGCGAGGTCGGGGGAGTAGGTGGCCCAGGGGCCTTTGGTGAGGTAGCGGAGGGCGAGCCAGGTGCGCCAGCCGACGGGGAGGGCCTGGGCGATGAGGAGGTCGTCCTCGACGGCGAACCAGGCTTCGAGGGACTCGAAGGCGACGTTGACGCGTCGGAAGTCGGCGTAGGCGGGGTCCCCGAGGAGCTGACGCTCGACGGCGTTGGCGATGTACTCGTCCCCGAGGTGGGTGCTCTCGTGGAAGAGCTTGAGCTTCCAGGAGAAGGCGCGCCAGCGTCGGTCCTCGAAGCCCCAGGGGAGGCCGCGGCCCTGGACGCCGCCGCCGATGCGGAAGTCGGTGTTGATGACGGCGATGTCCTCCGCGAAGAAGTCGAGGAGCATGTGGACGTCGGCGTCGAGGACGAGGGACCAGCCGCAGGGCTGGAGTCCCTCCATGGCGACATCGAAGCGGTCATCGACGCCGCCGAGGGTGAAGGACTCCCCGAAGCCGACGTCCCAGAAGAGGTGGCGGTCCCCGAGGGCGCGCTCGGCGCCGCGGAGCTTGGCGGAGGTCTGGGTGTGGGGGACGGGGGCGTCGAGGTAGACGCCCATGTAGTGGAGGGGGGCGTTGACGTCCGCGAAGGGGGGCTCGAAGTGGCCGTGGTCCTCCAGGACGAAGCCGTCTCCGGTGGCGCAGGCGGCGGAGGCGAGGAGGAGGGCGAAGGCGAGGGCGCCGCGGAGGCGCCCGGCGCGGGGTGTCGTGTCGTGTCGGTGTGAGGTGATCACGGCAGGGGGGCGTCGGGCTTGGGGTGGAGGAGGAGGAGATCGGCGGTGAGGGGTCGGTGATCGGAGAGGAGGAGGGGGACGACGCGTGCGCGCCGCAGCTCCAGGTTGGCGTAGAAGATCCAGTCGAGCTGGAAGAGGGCGAACCAGGTGGCGTGGTGTCCCTGGAGGGCGCTCTGCCAGGCGCGCTCGGCGGCGTCGATGGCGGGCTCTTTGGCCCAGGGGTTGAGGGTGGCGCCGGCGGTGTTGAAGTCTCCGACGAGGAGGGCGGCGCCCTCGGGGTGCTCCTGGCGCCAGGCGGCGGCGTGCTTGAGGACGGGCTGGAGCTGACGCCAGCGGGCCTCGGGGGCGGGGAGGTGGTCGCTGGCGTTGTCGAGGTGGAGGTTGTAGATGCGGAGGGGGAGGGGTCGCTGGGGTGTGGGGACGCTGACGTCGGCCCAGAGGGCGGAGCGTCCGACGCGTCGGAAGGCGGGGAGCTGGAGGACGCCGGAGGCGGTGATGGGGAAGCGGGAGTAGATGGCCTCGCCTTTCTGGCACTCGCCGGGGCGGGCGGGGTCGCTGCGGGCGAAGACGCGCTGGAAGGGGAGGGTGCGGTCGAGGAGGCGGAGGTGCTTGCCGTCCTCGTGGCTGCAGACCTCCTGCAAGGCGAGGAGGTCGAAGCCGCGGAGGTCGGGGTGATGGGCGAGGGCGTTGCGGACGGAGGCGCCTTCGCGGGAGAGGCGGGAGAGGCGGGGGTGGGGCTGGTCGATGAAGACGCCGAGGCCGATGTTCCAGCTCACGACGCGGAGGGGGGTGGCGTCCTCGCGGGGAGGGGGCTGGGGGAGGGTGGCGCAGCCCGTCGTGGGGAGCGCGGCGAGGAGGGCGGCGAGGGCGGTGTAGGCGAGGGGCCGCATCAGGCGCCGTCGATCATGGCGCGGACGCCGCAGCCGTTGGGGCAGGCGAAGAGGTGGAGGCTGCCGGCCTCTCCGAAGGTGTCGCTGAGGAGGTCGGCGCCGAGGTGCGCGGCGTACCAGAGGGGTTGCTTGCAGCGCTCGCAGGTGGTGTCGTCGAGGAGGTGCTCGGCGTTGAAGACGCGCCAGCCGCCGATGCGGGAGCCGGTGTGCAGCTCGTCGAGGCGCTCAAGCTCGTCCTCGGGGAGGGCGTGGAGCTGGTCGAGGACGGGGGCGGGGTAGTCTTCGCCGTCGAGGGCGCCCGGGGCGAGGTCGAAGAAGGGGGAGAAGGTCAGCTCGACGAAGGCGTGCAGCTCGGCCATGTCGTAGAGGACGTAGGGGACGCGGTGGCCTGGGGGGAGGAGGGAGAAGCGGAGGCCGTTGCGGCCGAGCTGCCAGGGTGTGGAGGCGACGCCCGCGTCGCCGCTGGGCGCGGCGATGGCGACGGCGGCGGCGCCGGGGAGGGGCATGAGGAGGGGGAGGACGGCGACGAGCCACCAGCCGGGGGGCTGCTGGGCGATGGCGCCGAGGCGTCGCCTGGGGATGGGGTGATCGAAGTCGGCTTCGAGGGCGGCGGCGGGTCGCCAGGGGTGGTGGATGCGCTCGAACTCCATGGAGGCGATCCAGCGGTCCTCGGTGGCCTGGGCGAGGTGGTAGCGCCCCTGGCGGAGTCGCTCGTGGACGACGCGGAGGAGGTCGGGGCTGTCGTGGTCGTGGAGGACATCGACGACGGTGAGCCAGTCGGCGCGGCCGTTGGCGAGGGCGTGTGTGATGCGTTCCAGGGGGGTCATGAGCCTCCGCAGACCTTGGTGCAGTTCTGCTTGTAGCCGGCGGCGCAGGAGCGTTGGTAGGCGGCGTTGGCCTCCTGGACCTGCCCGCGCTGGCAGAGGACATAGGCGAGGGTGTCGAGGGCGCCCTGCCCGTCCCAGTCGCGGAGCCTGGCGGCGTCCTCGGCCTGCTTGAGGGCGACGTCGTCGCACTGTCCGTCGTCGTGGCAGCGGTACCAGGCGGCGTTGTTGCAGGCGTTGCCGTCGCCGCCGTCGCAGCTCCTGGAGAGGTAGGTGAAGGAGCGGTCGGGGTCGGAGTCCTGGAGGGCGTTGCCGATGCGGAAGCAGGCGTTGGCGTCGCCGCCGTCGCAGGCTTGTTGGTTGTAGGCGACGATCTGGTCGGTGACGTAGGAGTCGCGTCGCTTGGAGAGGCGCTTGTCGAGGTTGCCCTTGTACTCCTGCATGAAGTCCTTGACCTCATCCTCGTCGTCGCGGGGCTGGGGTGCGAGGGTGATGGCGTGCTCGGAGTCTTGACCGGGGCCGTTGAGGCGCTGCATGCGGAGGCCCATGTCGTTGCCGAAGTGCCTGGCCCAGGCGCCGCACTCTTTGAAGGCCTTCCAGTCGGGCGGCTTGTCGGAGCGTCCGGTGATGATGCAGGGGAACTCGTCGCAGCTGAGGGTGGCGTTCTGGGGGATGACGCCAGGGCACTGGCGCTTGATCTCGTCGACGGCCTGGGCGAAGCCCTGGGGTGTGAAGTGGTGGGGGAGCCACTCGGGGAAGGTCATGGGGGTGCCGTCTGGTGCGGCGCCGCCGCTCTTGACGAGCATCTCCTCCAGGGCGTCCACCATGGATTCCTGATCGCCGTCGGCGTGTCCGGACTTGTTGTAGGCGGCCTTGAGTCGGGCGAGGGTGTCCTCGCAGCGGTCGAGGCTCTCGCGGTCGACGTCGCAGGCTGCGGGGTCGCCGTCGCGGGGTGCGGCGGCAGCGGGCGCGTCGCGCTTCGTGACGCGGACGACGGGGTCTTCCTGCGGGGCGAGGAGGTTGACGAGGGCGAAGACGACGAGCGCCCCGAGGGACGCCCCGGCGGCGGCGCCGATGACCAGTCCTGAGCGGAAGGGTTGCTGCATGGTGTCTCACGCGAGCGTGGGGTGAAGCGTCGGCGCAGGCCGCGCGGCGTAGTCCAGGCGTGAAACACCTGCGCGGCGCGTGCTAATCCCCAGGCGTCGTCGTCGGTGTGGGGGTCAGTGGCTGGTGGTGGCGACGTGTTCGAGCTTGAGGAGCGCGCCGCCGAGGGCCTGCCAGGCGTCGGCCAGCTCGGGGTTGCGGAGGAGCTCGACCATGCGCGCGACGCGCTCGGCGGCTTCGAGGACCTCGACGAAGGGCTCGGAGAGGCCGACGTGCGCGGCGGCGTGTCGGATGAGGAGGCGCTCTTCATCGGAGTAGCCGTCGACGCTGGCGACGCTGATGGCGGCGATGAGGAGGTAGCGGGCCTTGAGGCCGCCCGGCGGGAAGTCGCGGAGGGCGTCTTCGAGGGAGACGCTGTGTGGGTCGAAGGCGTCGATCTCGTCCTGGACGTGCTCCGGGATGCCGAGCTGGCGCATCCGCTTGCGGAGCCCGGCGCGCTCCATGCCGGAGAAGCCGTCGCTGGCCGCGAGGACCTTGACGGCTTTGAGGATGCGGACGCCGTCCTCCAGGGTGAGGGGTGCGCTCTGGGGTTCGGTGGGGGTGGGTGCAGCCTGCTGTGGGTCCATGACGCCTCTCCGTGGGGGGTGCCTCCGCAGCGCGGTGTGTCTTGGGGAGGATACGCGTGGGCGCGTCTGGGGGCAAGCCCTCAAAAGAGGGTGAGCTGGGGTGGTTTGACGGCGGGGAGGTCCCAGGCGATGGGGGGGAGGTCGCTGCGCCGTCGTCGCATGAGCTCATCGAAGCGTCGGGCGATGGTGATGGAGTGGTCTTCGTCGGGGCAGTGGGCGAAGAAGTAGACGTCGATGCCCTGCTCCAGCCAGGCGTCGACGCGAGCGGCCCACTCGTCGAGCCAGGGCTCGTTGCGCGGGAGGTCGGGGTGTCCGATGTAGCGGACGAAGGTGAAGCAGGCGGTGACGACGGGTTGGAGGGGCAGCTCGGGCTTGCGTCGCTCGGCGGCGAGCTGGGGGTCATCGGGGCACTGGTAGATGGGGCGCGTGTCGAGGAGGACGCGCCCGGCGTTGAGCGAGGCGAGGAGGCGTCCGAGGCGCCGCTGGTAGGGGTCTGCGAACCACTCGGGGTTGCGGACCTCGACGGCGAGGGGCAGCTCGGTGTGTGGCCAGCCCTGGAGGAAGGCGGTGAGGTCGAGGAGGCGCCGGGGGGAGTAGGCCGGGGGGAGCTGGAGGAAGATCGGCCCCAGGCGGCTCCCGAGGTGTTGCTGCATGAGGCGCCCGAAGTCGAGGGCGCCGGGGAGGGTGTCGAGGAGGGGGCCTTCGTGGGAGTAGACCTTGGGGAGCTTGGGGCAGAAGTGGAAGCCCTCGGGGGTGGCCTCCGCCCAGCGCTGGAGGGTCTCGGGGTCGGGGGTGGCGTAGAAGGTGGTGTTGCCTTCGACGGCGTGGAGGGTGCGGCTGTAGAGGTCGAGGTAGAGGCGCGAGGGGGTGCCCTCGGGGAAGAGTTGTCCGACCCAGCCTTTGTGGGACCAGACGGCGCAGCCGAGGCGGAGCATGGCGAGGGCCTCCGAGGCGGTGGGGGCCCTGCGGGCCCCGACAAGGCTGGCGCGGAGTGTAGCGCCGCGGGCGCCGGAAGCCAAGGCCGGGGTTGTCGGGTGGTGCGAGGCGTGGTAGGAGGCGGTGACGCGGCGCCGGGGTCGGCGCCGCGCGATCTCTTCAGCCACGAGGAGCCCAAGCCGTGACCGTCCGTACTCGCGTCGCCCCGTCTCCGACGGGTGATCCCCACGTGGGGACCGCCTACATCGCGCTCTTCAACTATTGCTTCGCGAAGCACCACGGCGGGGAGTTCATCCTGCGCATCGAGGACACCGATCAGGTGCGGAGCACGCGCGAATCGGAGGAGGCGATCCTGGCGTCGCTGCGCTGGCTGGGGTTGAGCTGGGCGGAGGGTCCGGACGTGGGCGGCCCCCACGGGCCGTACCGTCAGTCGGAGCGGAGCGCGATCTACGCGGCCCACGCGGAGGAGCTGATCGCGAAGGGTCACGCCTTCAAGTGCTTCTGCACGGAGGAGCACCTGCGCGGCGTGCGCAAGGCGCAGGAGGAGGCGGGCGGGTATCAGGGCTACGACGGGCGCTGCATCGGGTTGAGCGCGTCGGAGGTGGCGGCGAAGGAGGCGGCAGGCGAGGCGTGGGTGGTGCGGATGAAGGTGCCGCGGGAGGGGGTGTGCCAGCTCCAGGACCGGCTCCGCGGTGTGATCGAGATCGCCTGGGATCAGGTGGACATGCAGGTGTTGCTCAAGAGCGACGGGCTGCCGACCTACCACCTGGCGAACGTGGTGGACGATCACCTGATGGGGATCACCCACGTCCTGCGCGGTGAGGAGTGGATCTCGTCGGCGCCGAAGCACCAGCTGCTCTACAGCTACTTCGGGTGGGAGATGCCTGAGCTCTGCCACCTGCCGCTGCTTCGGAACCCGGACAAGAGCAAGCTGAGCAAGCGGAAGAACCCGACGAGCATCCTCTACTACGAGCGGATGGGGGTGTTGCCGCAGGCTTTGTTGAACTATCTCGGGATGATGGCGTGGTCGATGCCGGACGGCGAGGAGGTGTTCTCGCTGGAGTCGATGGCGGAGCGCTTCGAGCTGGATCGGGTGAGCCTGGGCGGTCCGGTCTTTGATCTGGACAAGCTGCGCTGGCTCAACGGGCGCTACCTGCGGGAGCAGCTGGACGCGGACGCCTTCGCGGCGGCGGTGTCGGCCTGGGCGTTGAACCCGGCGTATCTGCGGTCGATCATCCCGCTGGTGCAGCAGCGGGTGACGGCGCTGAGCGATCTGGGCGAGCTGACGGCGCACTTCTTCAAGGGCGCGGACCTGAAGCTGACGCCGGAGGCGCTGGCGAGCAAGAAGCTGACGTCGGAGCAGGTGGTGCAGGCGTTGGCGTGGGGGCTCTGGCAGCTGGAGGCGCTGCGGACCTGGGAGGCGTCGTCGATCAGCGAGGTGCTGCGTCAGACGGCGGAGCTGCTCGGGCACAAGACGCGGGACTTCATGCCGCCCTTCTTCATCGCCATCTCGGGGAGCGCGGTGTCCACGCCGCTCTTCGAGACGATGGAGGTGATCGGGCCGGATCTCTCGCGCGCGCGGGTGCGCGCGGCGCTGGAGGTGCTGGGCGGGGTGAGCAAGAAGCAGGAGAAGCGGTGGCGCGAGGAGCTGGAGCGGGCGTTGCGCGCCCCGGCGGAGTGATCATAGTATGAGGCTGGGGCGGGCGGTCTGCCCGCCCCGGAGCCTGGACGCGATGGAGGATATTGTGATGTTGCAGCAGCAGGAGATCACCCCGGTGGAGCGTCAGCCCACCCCCGCTTCCCAGCCGACCCCCGCTCCGAAGGAGCGGCCTCTGGATCGTGCGCTGGCCGAGATCGCGCTGGACGCCCACGAGGCGCCGGCCCGCTACCTCCGCGAGACGGTGGTCCCCAAGGGCGGCGAGTGATCGAGTGGCCGCGCCGCGGCTCCTGGAGCGCCTCGCGGGGCTGGAGACGGAGTACGCCATCCGCTACACCTCGGCCCCCGGCGAGCAGGGCGGGCCGGGTAACGCGGCGATCTATGAGGCCTTTGTCCGCGCCATCGGCCAGCGGGTGATCGTGCGCCAGGGCGCGCGCGCCCTGGACCGGCGCCAGTATTTTGTCGAGAACGGCGGCGCCTTCTACTACGAGTCGCTCCCCACCGCGATGGACGGCGGGCTCCTGGAGGGCGCCACGCCGGAGTGCCGCGGTCCGGGGCAGCTCCTGCTCTACCAGCGCGCGCTGGATCACCTCCTCACCAACGCCCTGCCCGGGGTCCACGCCGAGCTGCGCCGCCAGGGCTGGCGCGGCGAGGTCGGGCTCCTGAAGAACTGCCGCGACGCGGAGGGGAACGTCTACGGCGCGCAGGAGAACTACGAGGTGGAGCTGGCCCGGGGGTGGCGCCTGGCGGCGTGGCGCCTGGGGCTGGCGGCGCTTTTGCCGGGGGTGATCGCGACGGCGGCGGTGATGTGGACCCTCCTGCTCCTGCTCCTCCTCTGGGCGCTGGTGGGGGTGGTGGCCTTCTTCCTGGGGGCGGCCCTCTCGCCGCGCCTGACGGCGGCCTGGCGCGACGAGGCGGGCGCCGACGGCGGCTGGTCCCGCTTCGAGGCGGGGCTGGGGCACGCGATGATGTATGTGGAGATCGCGCTGTGGTGGCCCGCGCTGAGCCTCCTGGGGCTCCTCCTGCGGGCGGTGGCCTACGCGCCGCATCGCCGGGCGGGGATGGCCTTCCTGGTCTCCCGGTCGCTCTTGAGCGGCGCGGGCACGGTGGGGGCGCGGAGCCTCTTCGGGCTCTCGGAGAAGGGGCCGGCGATCCGCCGCCTCATGCGGACGACGGTGCTGCCAGCGGATCGCGGGATCGTGGACCCGGGGCATCTGATGAAGGCGCTGCTGGAGCTTGCCCAGCTCAAGCCCCGGGCCTACCTCCGGCTCTTCCGGCGGCGCCAGCGCCTCCAGCTGGGGCTCTCGGACTCCAACATGGCGCAGGTCGGGGAGTATCTGAAGCTCGGGTCGACGCTCCTGGTGCTCGACATGATCGAGCGCGGCGCAGGCGCCGCGCTCCCCCGGCTGGAGGACCCCCTGGCGGCGCTCCACGCCATCGTCGAGGACCCCACCCTCCAGACCACCGTGCGGCTCCGCGGCGGGGAGCGCGTCACGGCGCTCCAGCTCCAGCGCGCCTACCACCGCGCCGCGGCGGACTTCGTCGCCGCCCAGCCCGATCCCGGCCCCGAGGCCCAGCGCGTCGTCCGCCTCTGGGGCGAGGTGCTCGACGGGCTGGAGGAGGAGCCCGAGCGCCTCGTCGGGCGCGTGGACTGGGTGACCAAGCGCTTCCTGCTGGAGTCGGTCGCCCCCCACGGCCCCTGGGAGGCCCAGAAGAAGGTGGACCTGCGCTACCACGAGCTGGGCGTCGGCTACCTGATCACCCTGGAGGAGCGCGGCGTCGCCCCGTGCCTCGTCACCCCCGAGGCCGCCGAGGAGGCCTGCCACGCCGCGCCGTCGGAGACGCCGGCGCGGCTCCGCGCCGAGCTGATCCGGGCCTGGGATCGCCCTGACGTCCCGGTCACCTTCGGCTGGGACACGGTGCAGATCGGGAGCCTCTGGGGGCGACAGACGATCCGGCTGGATCAGAAACATTGAGCCATCTCTGCACGTTGCATCCATTGGGCCACAGGCGGACTTGACAGGGGCGGAGCCATGATGACATACGACCCCAGGCCATAACGCAGCCCGGTGGCGCCGCTGCGGCGTCCCCGGCCGCCACGCACGGAGGTGCCCCATGACCCAGGCCCCCTTCCACACCCAAGAGACCTTTGAGCGGGCCATCGGCGCCCTCATCGACGAGGCCGACTCCCGGGAGCGTGGCGACGATCTCGACCGGCTGGTCCAGCACGCGCTGGCGCGACCGGACGGCGTCAGCGGCCTCGCCGCGTTCCTCTTCTTGATGGACGAAGGCTTCCGCGCGCCCCTCCAGCGCGAGATCGACGCCTACCGACGCTGGCGCCGCAAGAAAGACCTCCCCGCCGAGGACCAGGACATCTTTGACGTCCTCGCCGCCGTCTACCAGAAGAAGCGAGCAGGGTGACCCCTCGTGGAGACTATCGCGATCATTCAGCTCGCCACCAGCGGCGAGGTCCCCTCGCCGGGGCCGCTCTCGCGGATCGTGGCGGCGCTCCTGGCGGGGCGCCTCAACCGCGCCCCCTCCCTCCAGGCCTCCCTGGTCGAGCTGCGCGCCTCCGACCGCGTCATGGCGGACCGCTTTGAGCCGGTGCACCCCAGCGAGAGCGACGTCCACGACCGCGTCGTCGTCAACGCCTACTTCGAGACCGACGAGCTGGAGGAGATCGCACGCACCTTCCAGGCCCGCAACTGGCTCACCGGACGGCTCTCCATCGACCCCGACGAGAACGAGGTCCACATCGAGCTGGAGATGGCCCCCGTCCTCGCCGGCAGCGACGGGCACGCCGCCCTCGTCCCCTGGCGCCGCGCCTTCGCCGGGGATCTCGATGACGTCGCTGCCGTCCTCAACCGCGCCACCCTCGCCGTCGCCGCCGAGCTGGGCGGCGCCGATCTCGCGGAGGCCCTCAACCCCACCCTCCCCGTCGAGACCCGCTCCTTCGAGGCCTTCTGCCACTACTGCCGCGCCCTCGACGCCGCCGACCCCAAAGAGGCCCGCGAGGAGCTGGAGGGCGCCTGCGCCATCGACCCCTGGTTCGTCGAGGCCCTCGGTGAGCTGGCCCGCACCGCCCTCCGCGATCAGGACCGCTCCGGCTTCGAGGCCTGGGCCGCCCAGCTCCTCCAGGCCGGCGGCCTCCGCCCCCTCCGCATGATCGAGGAGCTGATCCAGATCTGCGACGCCGGCTTCCCCGAGAACGCCCTCGACTGCGCCCTCATGGCCGCCCGCCTCCGCCCCGAGGTCCGCGACATCCTCACCCTCGTCGCGGAGATCGGCATCCGGCACCGCGGCGAAGCCGCCCAGGACGCCGCCGCGCTCCTCTCCGAGCGCGACGACGGGCAGGACAGCGACGACCCCGAGCACCACCGCCTCCTCGCCTTGCGCGCCGTCCTCCACCGCCTCCTCGACCAGGCGCCGCGGGCCGACGCCCTGGAGCAGCGCGCCCTCACCGCTGCCGCCCGCGGCGGCGACGCCACCCTCGCGGCCTGCCGCTTCGAGCTGGGCACCCAGGCCCTCCGCGTCGAAGCCCTGGAGCGCGCCGTCCTCCACCTCCAGGCCGCCCACGCCCTCACCCCCGACGACGCCGTCATCCAGGGCGACCTCGCCGCTGCCCTCCTCCGCCGCGGCGCCTACGCCGAGGCCGCGCGCCTCCTCCTCGGCAGCGAAGCCCGCAACGTCGTCCTCCAGAGCAACCTCGCCTTGGCGCTCCGGCAGCTCGGCCGCGTCCCCGAGGCCCTCGAAGCCGCACAGCGCGCCGTCTCCGCCGACGCCAGCCACCCCCAGGCCTGGGCGATCCTCGGGGATCTCCTCCGCGTCCAGGGCCTCCTCGACGACGCCGCCCGCGCCTTTGAGCGCGCCATGACCCTCCAGCCCGACAACCTCATCTGGCGCCTGGAGCTGGGCCGCGTCCTCTTCCGCCTCGACCGCTTCCGCGACGCCGTCGCCCACTTCCGCGTCATCCTCACCCAGCGCCCCGAGCTGGCCCAGGTCGCCCCCGAGCTGCTCTTCGTCATGGCCGAGATGGCCCAGGCCCACGGGCACGCCGAGGAGGCCGAGACCCTCCTCGTCCGCGCCTGGGAGGGCGACCCCACCGTCTGGCAGGCCGCCAACAACCTCGGCGTCCTCATGCTCCAGCGCGAGCGCTTCGAGGAGGCCGCCATGTGGCTCAGCCGCGCCCTCGAGATCGTCCCCGACAACGACGGCGTCCGCGTCAACCTCACCCGCGCGCTCGACGCCCTGCCCCACAAGCACTGAACCCCCCATGAGAAACCGCTCCGCTACCGCCGTCGCCCACCCCAACATCGCCCTCGTCAAGTACTGGGGCAAGCGCGACGCCGCGCTCAACCTCCCCGCTGCCGGGAGCCTGAGCGTCACGCTGGAGGGGCTCACCACCACCACCACCGTGGAGTTCAACGACCACCACGGCCACGACCTCATCATGCTCAACGACCGCGTCCTCCGCGGCGGCCATGAGCGCAAGATCGTGAAGTTCCTCGACCTGGTGCGCCAGGAGGCCGGCATCAAGACCCGCGCCGTCGTCCGCACCACCAACGACTTCCCCACCGCCGCCGGCCTCGCCTCCTCCAGCTCCGGCTTCGCCGCCCTCGCCGCCGCCAGCGTCGTCGCCCTCGGCCTCGACACCACCCCCGAGCACCTCTCCGCCCTCGCCCGGCGCGGCTCCGGCTCCGCCGCCCGCAGCATCCACGGCGGCTTCGTCCAGATGCACCGCGGCACACGCGATGACGGCGAGGACGCCTTCGCCGTCCAGATCGCCCCCGAGGACCACTGGGATCTCCGCTGCCTCATCGTCCTCACCGCGCGCGGCGAAAAAAGCATCGGCTCCACCGAGGCCATGGAGCTGACCCGCAACACCTCCCCCTACTACGACCCCTGGATCGCCTCCGTGGACCGCGACATCGACGAGGCCCGCGAGGCCATCCTCACCCGCGACTTCTCCACCCTCGCCCGCGTCGCGGAGCGCTCCTGCCTCCGCATGCACGCCTCCGCCCTCGCCTCCGACCCCGGCCTCCTCTACTGGAACGGCCTCACCGTCACCCTCCTCCACCACGTCCGCAAGCTCCGCGCGGACGGCCTCCCCGTCTTCTTCACCATCGACGCCGGACCCCACGTCAAGGTCTTCTGCGAGGCCCCCGCCGTCTCCGCCGTCGCCTCCATGCTCCGCGCCGTAGACGGCGTCCAGAGCATCATCCGCGCCGAGCCCGGCGCCGGGGTCCACATCGCGGAGTGAGCATGTCCAGCCGCCACGCCGAACGTGACCTCTTCGCCCCGGGCAAGCTCTTCATCCTGGGCGAGTGGGCCGTGCTGGAGGGAGCCCCCGCGCTCCTCGCCCCCACCGACGCCGGGCAGCGCGCCCGCCTGGAGATCACCCCCGGACAGGCCTTCGCCTGGGACGCCCCCGAGCACCACGACGCCCCAAGGCGCTGGGGCTGGGACGGCGTCCGCTGGCGCGAGCACACCCAGGCCCCCGACCCCCTCGACCTCCTCGGCGCCACCCTCACCGAGGCCGCCCTCGCGGGCTTCGCCCCCCAGGCCGCCCTCACCGCCCGCGTCGCCGCCGAGGGGCTCCAGAGCACCGCTCCCGACGGCCGCCGCGTCAAGCTGGGCCTCGGCTCCAGCGCCGCCGCCTGCGCCCTCGCCGTCCGCGCCCTCGCCGCCGTCCACGCCGCCCCCCGCGAGGAGGACGCCCAGCTCCGCCTCGCCCTCGACGCCCACCGACGCGCCCAGGCCGGACGCGGCAGCGGCGCCGACGTCGCCGTCGCCCTCCTCGACGCCGATGTCCGCTTCCAGCTGGAGGCCCCGGCAGGGCTGGGCGCGCACATGGGCACACATCTCCCTACACCGCGCGCCGCCCGCGTCCAGCGACCCCAACACCTCCACCTCCTCGCCGCCTGGACCGGACAGCCCGCCGATACGCGCCTCCTCCTCGACGCCGTGGACGCCTGGCGACGCGCCGCCACCTCCCAGTGGCGCGACGCCATCGGCGCCGTCGCGCGCATCGCCGCAGGCGGCGCCGACGCCTGGGCCGCACATGACCTCGACGCCCTCCTCGACGCCGCCCGCGAGGCCGCCCGCGCCCTCGACGCCCTCGGCCGCGCCGCCCGAGCACCCCTCGTCATCGACGCCCACCGACGCATCGAGGCCGTCGTTCACGCCACCTGCCCCCGACGCGCCGTCGCCAAACCCTCCGGCGCAGGCGGCGGCGACATGGCCATGATCCTCCTCCGCGACCCACAAGACGCACACGAGGTACAACACGCCCTCCAACGCGCGGGTTTCCTCGTCCTCCCCTTGACGCCGCGCACCTTCTCCGACCATCTTCCCCCGGACGCGCCGACCCTGGCGCGCCCCTGAGCTGCACCGCGACCTGCCGCCCCGAGCCCCTATGCGTGACGCCCGCGATAACGCGCCCTCCAGCCGCCTCCCCGGCTACTTCCGACTCCCCCTCCACGAGCGCCTCGCACTCCTCCAGGAGCAGGGACGCCTCGACGCCGAAGACCTCGACATCCTCCGCTCCAGCGCCGCCGGCCTCCCCCTGGAGGTCGCCAACACGATGATCGAGAACGTCATCGGCGTCTACGGCCTCCCCATCGGCCTCGGCCTCAACTTCCTCGTCAACGGCCGCGACTACGTCGTCCCCCTCGTCGTCGAGGAGCCCTCCATCGTCGCCGCCGTCAGCCACACCGCGCGCATCGTCCGCGACGCCGGCGGCTTCCACGTGGACGCCGACCCGCCCCTCATGATCGGCCAGGTCCAGATCGTCGGCTGCCCCGACCCCCACGCCGCCGAGCACGCCCTCCGCGCACACCGGCAAGAACTCCTCGACCTCGCCAACTCCTTCCACCCCTCCATGGTCGAGCGCGGCGGCGGCGCCCAGGACATCGAGATCCGCATCCTCCACGACACCGCCGCACGCTCCCGCTTCTCCACCATGGTCGTCCTCCACCTCCTCATCCACACCTGCGACGCCATGGGGGCCAACCTCATCAACACCATGGCCGAGGGCATCGCGGATCGCGTCGAGGCCCTCTCCGGCGGACGCGTCTTCCTCCGCATCCTCTCCAACCTCGCCTCCCGACGCATGGTCCGCGCGCGCTGCGCCATCCCCTGCGGCGACCTCGCCTGGAAGGGCTTCTCCGGACAGGAGGTCGCTGAGGGCATCGCCCTCGCCTCCCGCTTCGCCGAGCTGGACCCCTGGCGCGCAGCCACGCACAACAAGGGCGTCATGAACGGCATCGACGCCGTCGCCATCGCCACCGGCAACGACTGGCGCGCCATCGAGGCCGGCGCACACGCCTGGGCCGCCCTCGAAGACGGCTACCGACCCTTCGCCGTCTGGACCGTCGAGGACGACCACCTCGTCGGACGCCTGGAGATCCCCCTCGCCGTCGGCACCGTCGGCGGACCCATCAAGCTCCACCCCACCCTCCGCGTCCTCTACAAGCTCCTCAACGTCTCCTCCGCCCAGGAGCTCGCCGCCGTCATGGGCGCTGTCGGCCTCGCCCAGAACCTCGGCGCCCTCAAGGCCCTCGCCACCGAGGGCATCCAGCCCGGACACATGTCCCTCCACGCACGCTCCGTCGCCGCCACCGCAGGCGTCCCCCCCCACCTCGTCGAGCAGGTCGCCCAGCGCCTCGTCGCTGAAGGCAACATCCGCGTCGAGCGCGCCCGCGACATCGCCGCCGCACTCCAGCGGGAGGCCGGATGAGCACCCGACGACCCCCCCGCCTCCACCGACGCCCCGAGCGCCCCCCACCCGACGCCGACGCCCCCGAGCCTCAGGGCCCCCAGGCCCGCGTCATCGAGATGTACGGCCTCGAAGCCATCATCGCCCCCCTCGACGACCCCGAGCAGCGACTCCGCGCCCTCCTCCGCAAGAAGATCGCCCGCGAGAGCGGCGTCGTCGTCGGGGACCGCGTCGTCTACGAGCCCCTCCAGCGCGACGACGGCCCCACCGCCGTCATCCAGCACGTCCTCCGCCGCGACAACCTCCTCATGCGCGCCGCCTTCCAGGGCCGCCCGCAGCCCGTCGCCGCCAACCTCGACGCCATCGTCATCGTCGCCTCACCCCTCGATCCCCCACTCCGCCTCGGCCTCATCGACCGCTACATCGCCGCCGCCTTCCTCGCGAAGATCCCACCTGCGATCTGCCTCAATAAGGTCGATCTCGACCCCGACGGCGTCGCCCTCGAGATGCTCGAGCCCTACAAGGCCATCCAGATCCCCATCCTCACCACCCGCGCCGACGCCCGCAAGAACGGCATCGCGCCACTCCGACGCTTCCTCACCGGCAAGCGCTCCATCCTCGTCGGACACTCCGGCGTCGGCAAGTCCTCCCTCGCCAACGCCCTCATCCCCGGCCTCGAACGACCCATCGGTGAGGTCAACGCCTACCACGGCAAGGGACGACACACCACCACCACCGCCACCCTCCTCCCCCTCCCCGGCGGCGGCGAGCTGGTCGATACACCCGGCGTCCGCTCCTTCGGGCTCCTTGGCGTCGAAGCCGAGCACCTCCACACCCTCTACCCCGAGTTCCAACCCTACGCCCCCTCCTGCCTCTACCGCGGCTGCACCCACGACCACGAGCCCGGCTGCGCCGTCGTCCCCGCCATCGAGGCCGGAGAGATCGACTTCGGACGCTACGAACGCTACATCAACCTCCGCGACTCCCTCGGCGGCAAGATCCCCTTCGGAGACCAGGAAGAGGACGACGCCTGAGCCCACCGCACCACCCCAAGGAGCCGCCGATGACCTCGCCTGACGATCTCCGACACCTCTCCCTCGACGCCGCGCTCCTCTGGCTCCGCTCCCGCGTCTACGACGAAGATCGCAAGGCCGTCGCCTCCCTCCTCCTCGCCAGGCCCGACCTCGCAGCCACCGGCGCCTTCACCGACTACATCTGGTCCCACATCGGCAACCTCCTCCTCGCACCCCTCGAAGCCGGACAGCCCACCTCCAACATCGACGCCACCATCCTCGAACACCTCCCCCCTGCCCGCGAGGCCCTCCAGCGCCTCGCTGACGCCGCCTCCCACGACGTCGCCCTCCAGGCCAACCAGATCCTCGCCAGCCTCCAGAGCCGCCTCGACCCCCTCCACCGCCACCGCGACGAAGAGGACCTCGACGACCTCTTCGGACCCGCCGACGACGAGCTGGACGACGACGAAGACGGCGAACCCGCCGAGCGCGGACCCCAGCGCCTCCCCCTCAAGCTCCGCCTCGTCGAGGGCAGCGCCGACATCCTGGAGCTGGCCGGCGGCTCCGCCAGCCTCGTCGCCCTCCTCGACAACGACGGCGCCAACCGGCTCCAGCTCAACGCCACCCTCATGAACCTCATCCAGCCCGCCGTCGAGCTGAACGAGCTGCAGCTCGTCCTCCGCGACGCCGAAGGACGCCTCCTCGACGTCACCTCGCACTACGTCAACACGCGCTTCCAGCGCGCCCAGGAGGTCGTCGCGGAGCTGCACATGGAGCCCGGCTCCATCGCCGCCGCCGCCCAGGTCGAGCTCAACGCCACCTGCAGCTGGGAGTTCCGCTCCCGGCTCCTCCAGGCCGACCTCCACCTCGAGACCCCCCCCACCGAGGGGCAGCGCGTACGCTGGATCCACGCCCGCGAAGAGAGCGCCCCCGCCTCCGGCGCCCCACCCATCCAGGCCGAGGTCGAGGGCTACCTCCTCATGCGCTACGAGCCCCAGAGCTACTTCATCCTCCGCCTCACCGAGCTCGCCTCCTCCATCGACTCCAGCCGCGAGCTGGCCCTCGCCTTGCGCGACGCCAGCGGACGCGTCATCACACGACAGAACGCCTGGGCCAACCTCCCCACCGCAGCCCCCACCACCCTCAAGGTCGCCGTCTACGCCAACGAGCCCGCCTCACTCCTCCGCGCTGCCCGCCTCGACCTCGGCGTCAAAGGCTTCCGGCGCTGCGTGACGCGGCTCGCGCGCTTTGATATCATCCATTGATCTCAGCTAGAAAGCCTGCCATGCCCGCTACCCTCCTCCTCAACGGACGCGACCTCACCCTCCCCCAGCTCGTCAGCGTCGCACGCGGACACCAGCGCGTCGCCCTCGACCCCGACGCCCTCGACCGCATGGCCCGCTCACGCGCCATCGTCGAGCGCCTCCTCCTCGAACGCGTCAAGGTCTACGGCCTCACCACCGGCTTCGGCTCCAAGAAGAACGTCTTCATCGAGCCCGCCGAGACCCAGCAGCTCCAGCGCAACCTCGTCATGTCCCACAGCTGCGGCGTCGGAGACCCCCTCGACGAGGACGTCGCCCGCGCCACCCTCCTCCTCCGCGCCAACACCCTCGCCCTCGGCCTCTCCGGCATCCGCGCCGAGGTCGTCCAGGCCCTCCTCGACCTCCTCCACCTCAACATCTACCCCTTCCTCCCCTCCCAGGGCTCCCTCGGCGCCTCCGGCGACCTCGCCCCCCTCTCCCACCTCGCCCTGGTCCTCACCGGCGACCCCCGCGGCCGCATCTTCAACCCCGCCCGACGCGCTGGCGCCACCGCCACGCGCGCCCCCGGACGCGTCGAGCGCCCACCCCTCGACGCCTTCATCCCCTCCACCCCCGAGACCCTCCGCCAGCTCGGCTTCAACCCCGTCACCCTCGAAGCCAAGGAGGGCCTCGCCCTCACCAACGGCACCCAGGTCATGACCGCCATCGGCCTCCTCACCCTGGCCGACGCCGACCTCCTCCTCACCGCAGCCGAAGGCTGCGCCGCCATGTCCTTCGAGGCCCTCAAAGGCGTCCTCCACGCCTTCGACCCCGCCCTCCACGCCGCCCGACCCCACCCCGGACAGCAGCGCTCCGCCGCCGCACTCCGCGCCTTCACCCAGGGCAGCCAGATCCTCCGCCTCCCCCTCAACATGGCCTGGATCAACGCCACCACCCGCGCCCTCCAGACCGCCCGCTTCCACCTCCGCGACGCCGACACACCCCTGGCCGACGACATCGCCGCCAACCTCGACGACGCCCTCGCCCTCCTTGACGCGGTGCGTCAAGACCCCGAGGCGCCCCTCCAACACCACCCCCACGACCCCCTCCGCGCCTTCCGAGACGCGCTCCAGCCCGCCAAGGCCGCCGTCCTCGGCGTCTACCGCTCCCTCCTCGGCGCCGCCGACCTCGGAGAAGAGGCCCCCATGGCCCTCGCCGCCGTCTCCGGCGCCCTCGCTCACCTCGACGCCGCCGTCCCCTCCATGCCCCCCGTCCAGGACGCCTACTCCCTCCGCTGCACCCCCCAGGTCCTCGGCGCCGTCCGCCAGACCCTCGAACACGCCCGCGACGTCCTCCTCACCGAGGCCAACGCCGCCACCGACAACCCCCTCATCTTCCCACCCACCCACGACCTCCTCGGCAACCCCCTCCCCGAAGACCTCGACGCCTGGCGCGACGCCCTCACCCCCGACCTCTGCCGCGCCGTCGTCCGCTCCGGCGGCCACGTCCACGGCGAGCCCGTCGCCCTCGTCATGGACTACCTCGCCATCGGCCTCTGCGAGCTCGCCAACATCGCAGAGCGACGCGTCGCCCACCTCGTCGATGGACACCTCAACAACGGCCTCCCCTCCCTCCTCATCCAGAGCGCCGGCCTCAACTCCGGCTTCATGATCCCCCAGTACACCGCCGCCTCTCTCGTCTCCGAGAACAAGGCCCTCGCCCATCCCGCCAGCGTGGACTCCATCCCCTCCTGCGAGAACACCGAAGACCACGTCTCCATGGGCACCATCGCCGCCCGAAAGGCGCGCTCCATCCTCATCAACGCCGAGCACGTCGTCGCCATCGAGGCCTTCACCGCCTTCCAGGCCCTCCACTTCCGACAACCCCTCACCCCCGGCGTCGCCGCCCAGGCCCTCGCCAGCCTCCTCCGCGAGCACGGCGTCCGCTTCGTCGCAGAGGACCGACCCCTCTACACCGACATCGAGGCCATCGCACGCCTCATCCGCACCGGGCTCGTCGCCCAGACCCTCCACGCCGCAGCCCCCACCCCCCCATGACCACCCCCCGCCGCCTCGCCGCTGCCGCCCTCTCAGCCCTCCTCCTCCTCGCCTGCGCGCCCCCCGCCCCACCCCAACCGCCGCGCCCCGACCCCGTGCAGGAGGCCCTCACCCTCCTCCACCCCTACGACTTCGGACCCCGCACCCGCCAGGCCATCGCCCGCCTCGACGCCGCCGCCCTCCAGCGCCCCGCCGACCCGGCTACCCCTCGCGCCCGCCTGGAGATCCTCCGCGCCCGCCTCGACTGGCTCACCCACGCCTACCTCCTCGACGACCCCCAGGAGCGCCTCGACGCCCTCAACGCCCTCCTCGACAACCTCCACATCCCACCGCCCGACCCCGACGACCCCCACGCCGCCGACGCCTTCACCCTCCTCCTCGATCAG